>JASHQK010000001.1 GCA_030039195.1 Candidatus Sulfotelmatobacter sp. | reverse complement strand
ATCTTGGTAAATGTATTGACTTTGGTGACGCCGCCCAATTCCAGAATTTTCTTGCGCGCCCGCACCAGCGCCGGATGGTCGGCCTTGTATCCGGCGAGTTTCAGACCGAAATAGGCCTTCACCGAAGCGCTGATGTTCGAAGGCCCGTAGGCATAGATACCCCAGCCCCCGTCTTCGTTCTGATGCCGGAGAATCCAATTGGCGCATTTCTGAAAACGCTCGGCATTGCCCGTCCCGAGCAGGGTGTGGAGGAGAATGTAATCGGATTCGAGAGTGGTGTCGGCTTCGAGTTCGCCGCACCAGTAGCCCTCTTCGTGCTGCTGGGAGAAAAGATATTTGCGCGCGGCAGCCAGGGCCGCGCCCACGCGGCTGGCGAATTCTTCAATTTTTCCGAAGCGCAGCTGCGGGTCGGACCCGATGGGAGCAGAAGCGAGGTTGGATTCGGGGGGATTTTTGTCCATCAGTTCACCATTTTCCTGACTTCTTCTTGATCTCGATTCACCACGGAGACACGGAGTCACGGAGTCAAAGCACTTTTCTGACGATTCCTCCTCACCACGCGGCACGTCCTACTGGCGCGAGATCCCTCGACCCGCCGGTAAAAACGCGGGTCTTCGGGATGACCACCGTTCTCCCTTGGGCGTCATTATGCACGGCTCGCTGATAAATCATCGGCTTCTCAATTGGCCGGGGCGGCTGCGATTGCCTCCACGATTTCCGGAGGCAGGCCAAAGCGCACGTTCTCCGGCATGACTTCCAGTTCCTGCAGATTCGCGAATCCTTTCTTCTGCAGAAAGTTCACCGTCTCTTCGACCAGGTGCTCGGGAGCGGAAGCGCCCGCGGTGAGCGCGATTGTCTTTACGCCCTTCAGCCACTCCGCTTCAATGTCGTTGCAGCTGTCGATCAAGTGCGCGTTTGTTCCCAGATTGCGAGCGACTTCGACAAGCCGGTTCGAGTTGGAACTGTTCTCCGATCCAACGACCAGCAGCAGATCCGCGTCGGACGCGACCTGCTTGACGGCGACTTGCCGATTCTCGGTGGCGTAGCAGATATCCTGCGCGGCCGGACCTTTGATGTTGGGGAATTTTTGCTTCAGCGCCGCGATGACATCTTTGGTTTCATCGAGGCTGAGCGTAGTTTGCGTCAGATACGCGACACGATTGGGATCAGGCACGATCAGATGCTCGACTTGCTCCGGCGCTCCCACGACTTGAGTTACGAGCGGTGCCTCGCCGAGAGTCCCGATCACTTCGTCGTGGTCATGGTGGCCGATGAGAATCAGGGAATATCCTTCTTTGGCGAATTTGACCGCTTCGACGTGAACCTTGGTCACGAGGGGGCAAGTGGCGTCAATGACACGCAGGCCTCGGCGCTGGCTGTGCTCGCGCACTTCGGGAGAAACTCCATGGGCACTGTAAATAATGCGCTCGCCGTTGGGGACTTCGTCTTCGCTGTCGACAAAGATCGCGCCTTTTCCGCGCAGCTCTTCGACCACGAAGCTGTTGTGGACGATTTCTTTGCGGACGTAGATGGGCGGGCCAAAGGCTTCCAGAGCGATGCGGACGACGTCGATGGCGCGCACGACTCCGGCGCAGAAGCCGCGCGGCTTGAGCAGGAGCAAGGTCTTTGCTTCGGACGTTTTCGGGTCCAGCGTTGCTTGGTGAGGTTTGGATCGCGTCGCTGTCACAAATCTTTCCCTTCTCCTCGGCGATGTTCCTGTCCCCAGATGCGGCTTAAACTTTTAGATGCAGCGCCCCAGAGGAATAACTCATCGCGAAAGTTATGTTCTTAGGATACACAAAGCGGCATTGTAGTTAATGATAGGTTATCGTCCCAGTGCCTTTCTGGTCAACGTAAGCGACAGAAACGGCGGGGATTAGCAGCGAATGGCACCGTGGAGGAGGCGAACGGTCCCAAGTCGAAATCCCCCAGGCAAGGGCAACCAAAGAAAATCCCGTCGGGCTAAAGCCCTCATCGAAATTTGTGCTCTGACGCGGTCCTGAAAAGCCGCTCTTCCACAGTCGAAATTTGCGCTTTGACGCGGCCCTGAAGGGCAGCGGGTTCGGTTTAGGGGACGGTGCGAATCACGCACGCAGATTTTGGATTCAGCAGATGCCAGGCTTCCCGGTATTTTTCGAAGCGGCCGGCGCTGCGGCGGGCTCCGCAAGGGTAAAGATTGAGGGTCAGACGGCCTTGGATGGCGGTGGCAGGAATCAGGTACCAGACCTGGTGGCGGCGGATGTAGCCCGCGAGGAAGTCGATATCGGCGGGTGTATAGGAAGCGAGGTGCTTGTGACCGCTCCAATGGCTGTGGAGGCAGTAGGTCTGATTGCGGTAATGGGTTGCGGTCTTTACCTGCACCCGCCAGATACGGGTACGGGCGTCGACCCAGACGTCGTAGGGTTCGTTATCGCCGAAGGGCTTGCCGACGGGGAAACCGCGGCTGGCGGCCTGGAGCATGAACTCGAGTTCGGCCAGATCCCCAATGTGTTTTGGACTCTGGCTGCTGCGATTGCGACGCGCGATGGATGACTTCGGAGTGCCGACCCGAGGCCGCGTGCGCTGGTATTTACGGCTCTTTCGAGATGCTAATCCATTATTTTCCAATGACTTCGACTGCATTATGAGTTCGCCCCGATCTTTTGTGGGAAACAAAAATGGCGCAGGCGGAAGGCCTGCGCCACTGGAATTTTTCTATCTAATTCCAGAATAGCAAATTGGAGGGGGGAAAGTGGACATTTTCAGAAATTTATATTTCCCCCGAAATGTGCAAGTTAGGGGAAATCGCGGGTGAAAAGGTACTTGACAAGAATTCGGGGTCAGGGAGATGGCTAGCGGGGTAATCAGGAAGCGAGCCAAACGCGCGCCGGTTGCGTCGCAGAGAACGCGACGCTTTCGCGCGGCTCGCCTAGGTCCTTCGCTGCGCAAAGGAGGCTTGCTCAGGATGACAAGCTCGCTGTGCCTGCGGGGCGGACGCGGGCGGCGCCGCTATATGCTAGCGGCGGTTTTCGGCTGCAGTCCAGAGTTGTTGGGCTCCCTGGCTCAGGTGGCGGGCATCGATTTCCGGGAGCGTGCGATCCAGGATTTGCTCAGGCGATCCGGTGGCCTCAATTTGCCGCAGCAAGCCGGAGTTGCTGTAGAAGTCGATGAGCGGGCGTGTGCTTCGCTCGTAGGCTTCGAGCCGAACCTCGATGGACTCGGGACGGTCGTCTTCGCGCTGAAAAAGCTTGCCCCCGCAACGGTCGCACTGGCCTTCGAGCTGGGGTGGTCGCTCGACGATGTGATAGACGGCTTTGCACTTCTGGCAGGTGCGGCGGCCTGCGAGCCGGGCCACGATGGCCTCGGCCGGAAGCTCGTAACTCACGACGGCGGTGAGGCTGAGGCCTTCACTCTTCATCAATTGCGCGAGGGAAACGGCCTGGCTCAGGGTGCGGGGGAACCCGTCGAGAATGAATCCACCGCAGCATTGGAGACAGGCACGACGTTCGCGAACCAGCTCCCAGACGGTGGAATCGGGCACAAGCTCTCCGCGACGCATAGAGGCGAGGGCATCGCGCATGGCGGGACTCTGTTCGCAATCGGGACGGGAGCCGGCAGCGCGAAAGACGTCGCCAGTGGAGAGATGGCAGGCACCCAGCCGCTGATGCAGCAGGTCGGCCTGTGTTCCCTTGCCGACGCCCGGAGCGCCGAGCAGGATGAGTCGCCAAGGCGTTACCTTGTCGGTAGGCGCCAATTCGCAGTGGCCGGAGGGTCCTTGGAGCCAAGCTGCACGATTGCCGTTATTCGAAGAAGCCATGCCTTGGGTATAGGGGAAGGGGGATGGGCGGGCAGTGATTGAAATCACAGGGGGACGTAGCCCCGGGCGCCTTCGTCCGGGGTCGCCCGATTGCGTTGGACGCATTCGTCCGCGGTTGCGTGCGAGGCGCGCAATGGTGCGCGAAACTCGTCGCTGCGCGACTCGGGGCGGACGACCACCCCATCCGGCGAAAGCCGCGCCGGCTGGGGCCCCGGACGAGGGCGTGCCCCTACACAGTCTCTGGGGGTTGGCTCAGGGCAGGCGTCCGCCCTGCACGAGCGTTCATGAATTCGATTTGATCATCTGCTCAGCGTGCTTGCGGGAGGTTTCGGTCAGCTTGGCGCCGCTGAGCATGCGAGCGACTTCTTCGGTGCGATCTTCGCCCGCGACCTCGCGAATCGTGGTGCGAGTGCGGCCGCCGGATTCTTTCTTCTCGATGACGTAGTGATGGTCGCCAAAGGTCGCGATCTGGGGCAGGTGGGTGACGCAGAGGACTTGATTGGTGCGCGCCAGAGCTTTGAGCTTCTTGCCGACGGCTTCGGCGGCGCGGCCGCCGATGCCGGTATCGATTTCGTCGAAGACCATGGTTCGAGGAGCAGTTCGAGCGTTCGCGGACGAGGGCGTCCGCGCCCTACGAGCGGTGGAATTCGAATCCACAGTCGCCTTCAGCGCCAGCATGACACGCGACAATTCGCCGCCAGAAGCGATGTGCTCCAGCGGACGCAGGGGCTCGCCTGTGTTCGTCGCGATGAGATAAACGATCTGATCGACACCCGCAGCCGTCCAGTTGGCCTGATCTTCGAGAGTGGTCACGCCGATGCGGAAGGTCGCCTTCATGGCCAGGTCGTTGATCTCGGATTCGACAAGCCGTTCCAGCTTGCGCGCCGCGTCGGTGCGTTTTTTGGAGAGTTCGCGGGCGGCTTCGAGATATGCCTTCTCGGCTTGGGCTAATTCTTTTCGGAGCTGGCGCAGGATTTCGTCTTTGTTCTCGATCTCGGAGAGCTTGCGGGTGACTTCGGTTCCGAAGTGAATGACGTCGTCGAGGGTGGGGCCATACTTGCGCTTGAGGCGATCGAGCAGCGCAAGGCGATCTTCGACCTGGGCGAGATGCTCGGGCGAGGCATGAATGCCTCCGGCGTAGTCGCGGACGGTAGCACCGACATCTTCGACGCTGATGCGGGCGGATTCGAGCGAGGCGAGAGCTTCCTGAAATTTTGGTTCGTAGCGGGCGAGTTCTTCGATCTGCTTTTGGGCGGCGCGCAGGGATGATGCGGTTGAGCCGGTGCCGTCGTAGAGCAGATCGAAGGCGGTCATGGCCGCGTTATAGATTTTTTCGGCGTTGGCGAGAACGCGCTTCTCGGTTTCGAGGCGATCATCTTCGCCGGGTTCGAGATGAGCGTCGGCGATTTCGCGCTTCTGGAAAATCCAGAGATCGACTAGGCGAAGGCGGTCCTGCTCGCCGCGTTCGAGTTCGTCGATGCGGGAACGAACTTGCTTCCATGCAGAGAAGGCAGTTTCGACCCCCTCGAGATCGCTACCGGCGAAGGTATCGAGGAGCGCGAGACGCGCCGGGCCGTCGAAGGCGAGGATGGATTCGTTTTGGGCGTGGATGGTCGCCAAATGCGGCGCCAGCAGCCGCAGAACGGCGACGGTGGCGGGCTGATTGTTGACGAAGACGCGTCCTTTGCCGCCGGCGGCGATTTCGCGGCGAAGGATGATGGAGCTGTTGTTGGATTCGTCCTCATCCAAACCGTTCGATTCGAGAATTTTGCTGACGGATTTTTCCGCTGAGGTTTCTACTTCGAATACGGCCGAGACTACGGCCCGCTCCGCACCGGAGCGGATGATTTCAGCGGACGCTTTGTCGCCGAGCAGCAAGGCCAGAGCATCGATGAGGATCGACTTCCCTGCTCCGGTCTCTCCGGTGAGCAAGTTGAGCCCGTGGCCGAATTCGACGGCCAGGTTGTCGATGACGGCGTAATTTTCGAGACGAAGTTCTACGAGCACAGAGCGAACCTCAGACTTCCGACTTCAGACCTCGGACTTCGGACCTCAGCCAAGAACTTCTTCGCCACGGATCTACGCGGATTCACACATGCCGTGCGGGGCGTCGTCCTGAGCGGAGCCATTCTTCAGCCGTAGCGAAGGATTCTCGCGCGGATCTCATTCGTCGTTGTACACGCGAGATCTCTCGCCCCGCTGGTGAAAACGCGGGGCTTCGGGATGACTCACTCTCCGGTTAGAGATGCAGCGTTATCCGCAGCGATTTCCAGCGCAGCATAGCATGAAAAGGCAGGGGTCAGGGGGCATACCCACTCAAGCCAAGAACGGGCTTGAGCGGGTCACCGACCCCTTGTTCAATGCAAGTGCTCTGCCTTTCATTGACTAGCCTTTTCTCGCCACGTAAGATTCGCAGCACATGATCGACCAGACGATCTCGCATTACCGCATCGTGGAAAAGCTCGGTGGCGGCGGGATGGGTGTCGTCTACAAGGCCGAAGATCTGAAGCTGCATCGCTTTGTGGCCCTGAAGTTTCTGCCGGATGAGGTCGCGAAAGATCCTCAGGCCCTGGCGCGGTTTCAGCGCGAGGCGCAGGCGGCGTCGGCGCTGAATCATCCGAACATCTGCACGATTCACGAAATTGACGAGGCGCACGGGCAGGCGTTTATCGCCATGGAGTTTTTGGATGGCCTGACGCTCAAGCACAAGATTGCCGGGCGCGCGATGGAAATCGAGGAGATCCTTTCGCTCGCCATTGAAATTGCCGACGCGCTCGACGCCGCGCATAGCGAAGGCATTGTGCATCGCGACATCAAGCCGGCGAACTTGTTCGTCACGAAACGAGGACACGCCAAGATTCTCGATTTCGGATTGGCGAAGGTCGCCGCGACGGGCGGTTCTTCCAAGCAGATCGCCGCCGCCGACACGATGACACGCACCGTCGAAGAGCAGCACCTTACCAGCCCGGGCACCACGGTGGGAACTGTGTCGTACATGTCGCCGGAACAGGTGCGGGCGAAAGAACTGGATGGACGGACCGATCTGTTTTCATTCGGGGCCGTGCTCTACGAGATGGCGACGGGTGCGTTGCCGTTCCGCGGCGAAAGTTCGGCGATGATCTGCGAAGCGATCGTGAACCGCGCTCCCGTGCCCGCGGTGCGGCTCAATCCTGACGTGCCTCCGAAATTAGAAGAGATCATCAACAAGGCGCTGGAAAAGGATCGCGACCTGCGCTACCAGAGCGCAGCCGAGATGCGGGCGGATTTGAAACGCGTTCAACGGGACACGAGTTCGGGACGCGTGGTGGTGGAGAGCGGATCGGGCAGCGGGATCACGGCTTCAGATTCGGGGAAAGTGTCGTCGGCGCAACTGACATCGGCTGCGGTTCAAGCACCGCCTGCAAAGAAAGGTTTCCCGAAAGTCGCGATCGCGGTTGTCGCCGTGGTCGTGCTGGCGGCTGCGTTTGCCGGCTACAAGCTGCTCAATCGCCCGCATGCACTGAATCTCGAGAACATGCAGATCGAAAAGCTCACCGAGAGCGGGAAGGCTTCTCTGGTGGCGATTTCTCCCGACGGGCGATATGTAGTCTACGTGCTGCAGGATGGCGAGCAGCAGAGCTTGTGGATGCGACATGTAGCGACGAAAAGCGACGTGCAGGTTCTCGCGCCCGATGACGTGGACTTCAAGGGCGTGACGTTTTCCCCGGACGGAAATTTTATTTATTACGTTCGCTCCGACAAGAGCACGCAACTCTACAGCTACCTGTACCAGATGCCGGTGCTGGGCGGGAATTCGAGACAATTGATCCGCGACATTGACGCGCCGGTGGGCTTTTCGCCGGATGGAAGCCAGATCGTATTCATGCGCGGTCTGCCGGATACGGCGGCGATTGAAGTGCGCATCGCGTCGGCCGATGGCAGCGGCGACCGGCTGCTGGCTCGTCTGAACCTCTATCCGATCTACATGTGGGGCGCGAGCTGGTCGCCGGATGGGAAGACCATCGCGGTCTCCGGGATACAAAGCGGGAAAGAACAGAACTTCGTGCTCGATGTCATCGGCGTGGCTGACGGCAAGGTGACAACACTCTATTCGAGCCCCACATTTCTGGGGCGACCGGTATGGCTGCCCGACGGCGACTCGCTGCTGGTTGCCGTTGGTCTGCCGAAAGAGAATCGTAATCAACTGTGGCAGATTCCGTATCCGAAGGGCGAACCACGGCGGTTTACCAACGACTTATCGAACTACGGCCCGTATCTCGACCTCACGCACGATGGAAAGTCGCTGACTGCAGTCAATATCACGGAGATCTCGAATATCTGGGTTGTGCCGGAAGGGAAAACCGCGCTCGCGCGGCAGATCACGTCGGGAGGCGTGGCGGATATTGCGGTCGCGCCGGGCCCCAACGGGAAGCTGCTGGTGAGAAGCCAGGGAAGCGAACTGGACCTCATCAACGGCGACGGCAGCCAGAGAACCGTCGTGATGCCTGAGGCCCGCGACTACAGCACGATGTCGAACTGCGGCGATCGTTATGTCATCTTCGATTCGTATACCGGAACGAAGTCTGAGCTGTGGCGGACGGACGCCGATGGATCGAACCCGACGCGGCTGGTAGAGCAGGATGTCAACGACGAGGATTGTTCTCCCGATGGAAAGTGGCTGGTGTACACGACGAATACTCTCGCCGAAGGCTCCAAGATCTATCGGATGCCAGTGGAAGGAGGCGCTCCGACGGAAATCGGTCGTGCCGCGGGAGGCGGCGGTTTGGCACGCATCTCGCCGGACGGCAAATTTATCGCCTATGACATGCAGGAGGGAAGCCCGGTACCGCAATTGAAATACGGCGTCATTCCAGCCAACGGAGGTTCAGCCCCGCAAACACTTTCGCGGCTGAGTGGATCGAGTCCGCCGCGCTGGGCGCCAGATGGCAAGGGGTTGGATTTTCTGCTGACTCGCAAAGGCTCGTCGAATGTGTGGGAACAACCTTTGACGGGAGGCGAGCCGCGTCAGGTCACCGATTTCACTTCCGGACACATCTTCGGCTTTGCGTGGTCGCGCGACGGGAAGGAATTGCTGCTGGCCAAAGGAATGCGGACCAGCGACGTGGTGCTGATCAGCAATTTCCGATAAGGCCCCACTCAAGCCAAAAGCGGCCTTGCGTGGGCCACCCGGCGACCTCGGACTTCGGACCGGCGGACTTCGCGCTTCAGTCAAGAACTTCTTCGCCACGGATGAACGTGGATTTACTTGCTTTACAATAACTCCCATCCGTTCCCATGATGCGAACTGTTACGAGGTCTCATCTAAACTAGGTTCATGTCCATTGCCGGGCAATACGAAATCGACACTGACCCTGCGTTAGTTCCCGCTACCATGCTGGCCGCAGTCTATCGCGGCGTGAATGACGTTCGTCTGGAAACCGTGCCTGTGCCGAAGATCGGGTCGGGAGAAATGCTCGTCCGTGTACATTCCTGCGGCGTATGCGGAACGGATCTGAAGAAAATCTCGACCGGATCGCACTCTGCACCGCGCATCTTCGGACATGAAACTTCCGGCGTTGTGGCGGCGGTTGGCGAGGGCGTGACGAAATACAAGTCCGGAGATCGCGTGGTCGTGTTTCATCACATCCCTTGCCGCGAATGCTTCTATTGCCGCAGCAAGACCTTCGCCCAGTGCGAGACCTACAAGAAAGTCGGCTGCACGGCGGGATTCGAACCCTCGGGCGGAGGGTTTGCCGAGTACGTGCGAGTGATGGAGTGGATTGTGGAGCACGGCACCGTGCGCATTCCGGATGGCGTCTCATTTGAGCAGGCTTGCTTTGTGGAACCGGTGAACACCTGCATGAAAGGGATTGAAGTGTTGCATTTGCAACCGGGCGAAACGGTGCTGACCATCGGGCAAGGACCGATCGGCATCATGTTGAGCGTATTGGCGAAACGGACCGGGACTCGGCTGATTACTTCCGATTTATATCCCGAGAGGCTTAAAATAGGAGCAAGCTTTGGGTTAGAGCGTACAATTGAGGCTTCGCGGCAAAACGTCATCGAACGGGTTCGCGAACTCACCGAAGGTCGCGGAGCCGATGCAGTCATTCTCGCGGTTGGCGGGAACGGTCTGATTCGTACCGCGATGGATGCAGCTCGTCCGGGAGGGCGAGTTTTGCTTTTTGCGCAAACCCAACATGGGGAGGCCGTGATCGATCCGGCCGCGGTTTGCGTGGAAGAGAAGACGCTGGTGGGTTCGTATAGCGCGTCAGTGGATTTGCAGGAGGAGTCGATTCGTTTCGTGATGAATCGCGACATGAACTTTGAACGTCTGGTGAGCCATCGCTTCCCGCTCAGGCAATGCACAGAGGCGATTGAGCTGGCGGCGCATCCGCAGCCTTCTTCGATGAAAGTATTGATTCAGCCCGCCGCGAGCTGGGCCTTGTAAGTTTGGAAGGAAAAGTCGAAGTGAATGGAAAAATGACAGCGGCCGTCTTGTACGGCAAAGAAGATCTGAAGATCGAGAAAGTTCCGATTCCCCGCGTAGGCGAAGGGGAAGTTCTGGTCAAGGTGCAGGTCGCGCTGACCTGCGGCACAGATCTGAAAGTTTTCCAGCGCGGGTATCACGCGAGGATGATCGTTCCACCGGCACTGTTCGGGCATGAACTGGCGGGAGTGATCGAGGAAGTCGGCGCCGGCGTCAATGGATTCAAGAAGGGCATGCGCGTGGTGGCGCTGAACTCCGCCCCATGCCAGACGTGTTTCTATTGCTCGAAACATCAGGAAAATCTGTGTGAAGACTTGCTCTTTAATAACGGCGCGTATGCGGAATACATTCGCGTGCCGCGGCGGATCGTAGAATTAAACATGCTGGTTATTCCGCCCAACGTGAGCTTTGAAGATGCTGCGATGACCGAGCCGCTGGCCTGCGTGCTGCGCGGATTGCACGAGACGGGAG
>JASHQK010000252.1 GCA_030039195.1 Candidatus Sulfotelmatobacter sp. | reverse complement strand
CGGGTGAGTCCTTCCTTCTCGAGGAATTGCAGATACTGCACCAGGTTGCCGACCGTGAAATATGTCGGATTGCACTGTCCGTTATTGCCGAACTCTTTGCCGGTCTGGAAGGCCGGCACATCGGGCACCGGCAATTTCTCGCAACGATATCCGCAGCCTTGAAAGACGGCGCGAATCAGGTCTTCGTGCTTCCAGGTGAATCCGCCAAACAGAATTGTGGTGTGTTTCCGTTGCTCTGCCGTAAATGCCCGCTCGACGGGACGGTGAAAGTGCGTCGGCTGGTCGAGCCCGGCAATTCTGCGCAGGCGGGCACGCTCGGCATCTAAGCGAGCTTTGATTTCGGCATCATCTTCAATCTGGACGAGATTCGTCGCCATATCTTCCTCCGGCAATGGGCTGATTGGTTGCTTGGTTTCGGGCGGGACAAACGAGGAGACAACGAGAGCGCGGGCAACAGCGCAGAACGGCAGGACGGCAAGTCCCTCGGGTTACAACGCACCTACCAAAAAAATCCATTCGAACTCCGAAGATAGGCTAGGAGGTTCGAGGTCTACGCCCGCAGAATTAACAGAATTGGCCCCTGAGAGCGCGCGTAACAGGTAATGATGCCTTTCAGATGCATGGCCCAAACTGCGGTTGCTTAAATTTTTAACACAATGTACTAACTTTTTCGATTCCCCAAGGTTGGCTGGAAGTGTACCGCCAAGAAAGTGACCGGTGCAAGTTTGAGTTAGCGATTGGGCGCATCGGATTCTTGAGTTGGGAGAAATCCTGCGTCAAACGGTATCAGTTTGCAGCGAGTGGAGCCGCGATTTGGCCGGAAAGCCCAAACGCCAGTGCCGAGTCGATCACTTCCTGCAATGCCCGCTGCTGACGGTGCGAAGCGCGGAGACTGCGGATCGGTTCCGAGCTTGAACCAAACATCGTCCAGATTTTCGGTCGTTCCATCAACCATTTAAATCGATTTAAATTACGGATTTATCTATAACATTTACAATAAGATATGAGGTTTTATTTGCACAGCACTTAAACCTTATCAAGCCCCTTCAAATCAGCCTCCTGCTGACTAATTGCACCATCCTTGATGCAGCGAGTAAACGTTCGAGGTCTTGACATTTTTGTCTCGCGAATGGGTGTCTGAATTCCGATCCGGACCGACCCGGGTTCGGGAAATCCCTCGCCATCGGCGACTCTACAATATCCCAGCCTCTCGTCCGTCTACATCCTTGGATGAACGACGCGGCGAGCCTGAGGCAAATGGAACTCGACCGGATGGCACTGGAAAAAAACCAGCGTGTCTCGGACGTGGTCGGGCGGGAACAGGCACGGCTGCGCAACTTTATCCGCCGGCGTGTGCCCGATCCGGGCGATGCGGAGGATGTTCTGCAGGATGTCTTCTACCGTCTCGTGGAAGCGAACCAGTTGCTGATGCCGATTGAGCACGTCACCGGCTGGCTGTTTCGCGTGGCACGCAACCGCATTACCGATCTGTTTCGCAAGAAGCAGCCGGAAAACTTCAGCGATCTCGCGGTCGCTGGCGAGGAAGACGAAGGGGCGTCATTCGAAGATCTGCTGCCTTCGCCCGACGCCGGACCGGAGGCCGTGTTCGCGAGGAATGTGCTGCTCGATGAACTGGAGCTGGCACTCGACGAACTCCCGCGGGAACAGCGCGAGGTATTCGTGGCGCATGAGTTGGAGGGTCGCAGCTTCAAGGACTTGGCCGCCGAAACGGGCGTCAATTTGAATACGCTGCTCGCGCGCAAACGGTACGCGGTGTTGCATCTGCGGGAACGGCTGCAGCGCGTGTATGACGAATTTACGAAGTGAACTAATGGATTTGAAGACTCGGCGTCATCCCGACACCCGTGTTTTCACCAACGGGTCGAGGGATCCCGCGAGGGGCGCAACCGCTCCCCAGGAATCGAGGAAACGAATATGAGAAGGAAAAAACTACTTTGGATTGTGCCGCTTGCGATTGTGGGCTTGGCGCTGTTTATCTTTGTCGGCGGCGAACTGGTGATGCACCTGTGGAACTGGCTGCTGCCGCCGCTTTTCGGCTGGCGACTGCTGACTTTCTGGCAAGCGCTCGGATTGCTGCTGCTCTGCCGGATACTCTTTGGCGGACTGGGGCGCGGCCCGCGTGGGCCTCGTGGTCCCCGCTTTCGCGGCTGCAGGAAGATGAGTCCTGAGGAGCGCGAGAAATTCCGCAAGGCGATGGAGGAGGGGTATGGGTTTAACTCCTCGAGCGGCGAGAAAGCGACAACCTAGATGGAATATGAATCGAGGTGGGGTGCCCCATGTCTCGCCGACGTTGCGAGACATGGGATTCCGGATGCGATTCCCACTTCGGAACTCCGGAAATACGAAATGTCGAGTCGTCACAGACAACTCCCTTCCCGTTTCCATATTCTCTCCGCGTGGCGAGAGACCTTGAACGCTTTCATGGCGGAAGGGATTTGCATTTCCTGACTTTAAGTTGTCATCGGCGGCAGCCCCTGCTGACTCCCAACCGCTGCGATCTGTTCCTGAACATTCTCGAACGAGTCCATCGACGTTATCGGCTTGTTGTCCTGGGATATGTGGTCATGCCGGAACACGTTCATTTGCTCGTAAGCGAACCGCAACGTGACACTCTGTCGACTGCGATACAAGCTTTGAAGCTTGGGTTCGTTCGAAAGCTGGAGGGCCCCGTAGTTCCCAGGTCTCGCAACACCAGCGAGACCTGGGGCACCCCACTTTCATGCACTTCAGGCGCTCCGAAGCATCTCTGGCAGGCGCGGTTTTATGACTTCAATGTGTGGACGGAGAAGAAACGTATCGAGAAGCTGCGCTATATCCATCGGAATCCGGAAAAGCGTGGACTGGTCGCATCGCCGGAACAGTGGCGGTGGAGCAGTTATCGCTATTACCTCTGCGGCGAGAAAGGTCCAGTCAAGATCAACGACACAGAGATTCTGGTGATGACGGTTCAACCGAGGAGTGCCTAGTTTTTCGGAAAAATAGAACTTTAATCTTAGAAATATCCACAACCGAAATATCAACAACCGTGGGGTGGGAGGTAGAAATATCAACAGAGGTGGGGTGCCCCATGTCTCGCTGCTGTTGCGAGACATGGGAGGAAAGGGATTCGCGGGCCCAGCATCCCTCTGGATCACATGCGCTAAGGCATTGGCGAAGTCCCGGCATGTTAAGCCTGTTCCCAGGTCTTGCAACGGCGGCGAGACCCTTCGAGGGGCTCAGGGCAGGCTCTGGTGCACCGCTTCTCTCTTCACTTTCTTCACTTCCAACAGCTCGCTCGTTCGTCGAGCTTTCGCTCGACTGGACACCCGCGGCTGTCCCGACATAAATCAGGGACGGGCGACTCGCCCGTCCCCACACAAACGCTTCAGCTATTCACAGGCAGGTTCACCGGCCGCCTGTGAACTCGGCGAGCTTGCGTAGTCGGACGCTCGCGTCGTCGGCGACGTCCTGCTGCAGCCATCCCAGGTGCCCCGCGCCGAAGATCACCAGAATCTTGTCGTTGGGCGAATCGATCAGCTTGAGGATGTTGTGATAGATGCGGATATTGCGCTGAAACCACGCTGCCAGCAAGTCAGGCCCCGCGTAGTCCCCCGGATCGCCGTAGGGCACGAGCGAGTAATAGAACGCCACGCCCTTGGCCGAGATGGAATCGGAGTTCAGATATTCATACATCTCCAGCACGGTGTGCGAATGCAGAAACTCGTCCTGTTCCTTGACCAGCTTGCCCATGGTGTCGCCCACGGCGGCAAATTTCTCCGCCATACCGTTGGCTTTGGCGTAATTGGCGACACGCTCCCAGGGGAAGTCTCCTTCCTCATCGGCAGGATAGATCGTTTTGTGGCCCATCTCTTTGGCTAATCGGTAGCCGATCTGATTGGTTTCGTTTGACGTGAGCGTGTACTTTCCTGCGACGTAGTCGGAATACTGCTGCGTCGCCCGCTCGCTGCCTACATCCGCCTCGATCGCAATCTTCGTGGCATGAAATGTCTTGAGCACTTCGATCAGTTGGGCGATTTCCTGCTGGCGCTTGGGCGCGAGCACATCGTCGGCTTGCATGTTGTAAACGTCGCGGCCGGGGTTCGCCATGTGATATGTGCCCAGAATGAGAATTTCCGGGCGGGCGTCCGACTGGCACCAGGAAGCAGTCGACACTGCGGCGAGCGCGAGACACAAGAACATCTTTCGCATGAGTTTCATCCTCGACCCAGGATACGAACAGAAGATCCGTGTAGTTCCCCGCCTTAACAAACGCTCCAAAGTCAAAAGCCCCACCCTACGAAAACCGCGTAAGGTGGGGCACCCGTTTCTTACCTTCCACTTGAGTCGAACAGGGACGGGCGGGTCGCCCGTCCCTACACAAGCAAACTACACCAGGCCCTGATCCAGCATCGCATTGGCGACTTTCAGGAAGCCGCCGATGTTGGCGCCGTTCACCAGGTTGCCGGGCGTGCCGTATTTCTCGGCCGTTTCGTAGCAGGTCCGGTGGATGGCGATCATGATCTTGTGCAGACGGTCGTCGACTTCCTCGCGCGTCCAGCTCAGCCGCTGGCTGTTCTGCGACATTTCGAGGCCCGACGTGGCCACGCCGCCCGCGTTGGCAGCTTTGGCCGGTCCGTACAGGATCTTCGCATCCAGGAACAGCTTGGTCGCTTCGAGCGTGGACGGCATGTTCGCGCCCTCGGCCACCAGCTTGCACCCATTTTTCAGCAGGTTCGTCGCATCCTTCG
>JASHQK010000251.1 GCA_030039195.1 Candidatus Sulfotelmatobacter sp. | reverse complement strand
AAATGGAACTCGCTGCCGCGGCCAAACTTCCCATCGTGATTCACTGCCGCCCATCCAACAACAGCGAAGATGCCTGGGATGATTGCTTGGGCCTCATTCAAGACCACTGGGCGCCCAATGGAATCGGTGGCATTCTTCATTGCTTCACGGGGAACTGGCCCCAGGCCACACGCGCGCTCGATATGGGATTCATGATTTCCTTCGCCGGAAATCTCACCTTTCCCAAGGCGCAGCAGATTCGGGATGCGGCGCTTCAGGTTCCTCTGGACCGCATCCTCATCGAAACCGATTCGCCTTATCTGGCGCCGGTGCCGCATCGCGGCAAGCGCAACGAACCTGCCTTTGTCGTCGACACGGCCCGCAAGTTAGCGGAGTTGCGTGGATTGTCGGCCGAACAAGTTGGCGAGCATACGAGCCGGAATTTCTACAGTTTTTTCAAATTGGCTGAAATCTCCGAAAGCAAAGTTCCTGCCCGCTAGCACGCAATTTCTGTTAACCTCAGCTAAACATTCCTTCATTTCAGAAAGATTAGAAATATATGCCCGAGAACACCTTCGATATTGTGAGCAAGATCGACCTGCAAGAGGTCTCCAACGCCATCCAGCAGGCGCTCAAAGAGATTCATACGCGTTTCGATCTGAAAGATTCCAAGTCGAATATCGAACTGGAAAAAGATGCGATCGTGCTGCACTCGGCCGACGAATACAAATTGAAAGCGGTCAATGACGTTCTGCAGCAGAAGCTCGTGAAACGCGGAGTTCCGCTGAAAGGCCTTACTTATAGCGCCTTGGAACCGGCGGCGGGCGGCAGCGTCAAGCGACGGATCACCATGCAACAAGGGATCCCCATCGAAAAAGCGCGAGAGATCGTCAAAACCATCAAAGATACAAAAAAGAAAGCGCAGGCATCGATTCAGGGCGACCTGGTGCGCGTCTCGAGCAAAGACCGCGATACCCTGCAGGAGATCATCGCCACGCTGCGTAACAAAGATTTCGGAATTGATATGCAGTTTACGAATTACCGAACAAACTAGTACCCAGTTGCCAGTACCCAGTTCCCAGTTTTGAAACGAGCAAAGAATTGAGACTGGGTACTGGGTACTGAACAAGATGAGCGCGCCCGCGACCATTAACGGCAAAGAGATATTCGATCTGCTCCGGGACGAACTCGTCCAACTGGAGTCCGAGTTCGGGCGAGACACCGTCTCGCGCGTTCGGGCGATCACCGAAATTGGGGAATACCTGCGCCATGGCGGCGGCAAGCGAATCCGCCCGGCGCTGCTGCTGCTGGCGGCCAAGCTGTTCCACTACCAGGGGCGGGGAGCGGTGCGCCTGGGCGCGGTCGTGGAAATCATTCATACGGCGACGCTGGTTCATGACGACATCATCGACGACGCCAAGACGCGCCGGGGCCGTCCCGCCGCCAATACGCAATGGGGCAACTCCAAGTGCGTACTGGCCGGCGACTGGCTGTACATGCAGGCTTTCAAGATCGCAGTCCAGGAGCGCAATTTCCGCATCCTCGACACTCTGATTGAGTTGACCCAGCAGATGGTCGAAGGCGAACTGCTGCAGATGGAAACGCTAGGCAAGCTGATCACACTCGAGGACTACTTCGATCTGATTTACCGCAAGACCGCATGCCTGTTTTCCGTATGTATGCGGCTGGGGGCGATCCTGGGCGAAGCAACTTCGGCGCAGGAAACGGCTCTCGTCAATTATGGGCACGACCTGGGCATGGCATTCCAGATCGTCGATGATGTGCTCGATCTCACCGCGTCGGAGAACGTCTTGGGCAAACCCGTGGCCAGCGATCTCCGCGAGGGCAAGGCCACTATGGCCGTCATTCACGCTCTGGAGCGTTGCACCGGCGAGGAGCGCAGCAAAATTGAGACCGTGCTGCGCAACCGCGCTTTCAACGGTGTGACGCACGCGGAGATTCTGGAAATCCTGGAACGCTATGGCTCGCTCGAAGCCGCCAGCGCACGGGCCGCGCAGTATGCGGAATCGGCCCGAAAATCGATTTGTACTTTCCCCGACTCAGAAATCAAGCGGGCCTTGCTTTGGGCGCCGGAATTTGTGGTCGCCCGCGAAAGCTAAGACTGCAGGAATCTGTAAGAAGATATAGGGTGCCCCATGTCTCGCCGCCTTTGCGAGACATGGGAAAGCAACGTCCCTCCTGCCGATACGTCCGAAAATACCCTGCTTTCTTCGCAGAAGGCGCGATTGGCGCTCGTGTGCGTTCGAGCACAAACCTGCATTCGCAGGCTGTTTGATCCTCGTCACCGTCTCCCGTGACGCCAGCTACAGACTTTTTTCAGGGACAGAATGGAGAATGTGGTCAGTTGGTGGATTTGTCTGCCAATCAGAAAGGCTAACGAGACGCACTGGCATGCGATAGGCCGCCTAACGGCGACCTCACTCCTCTCCCCTCGGCACCTGAGAAAGGCGGGTCGCCGTGGGACCTGTTCTCTGGCAGACGGAGACACCAACCGAGGCAGCAGCTTCCAGTCGAAGCTTTGGACGAAAAGGTGCCTGGTTTCTTAAACAGGCCGACCAGAACGGTTAAGAGAATTCGAGTGTGAGCTGCCGCCTTTCTCACCCTGACAAACGGGGATAGTCCTCCTGAGAGACGCACTCCCCGCGCAGCAGAGACCGGGCAGGCCCTTCGGACCTGCCCGGCTTTGTTTATACTTGAAGCCTTTCAGCTATACCCGCGATCCAATAAGAACTCCTATGAATTTGCTTCTCTTGATGGCGCGCCATGGTTATGCCCTGATTTTTTCCCTGCTTCTGGCAGAAGCTGTCGGCTTTCCGTTCCCTGCCGCTCTGGCTCTGGTTGCGGCTGGCGCCGCAGTTTCATCCCATACATTGTCGGGATTGGGAGTGCTGGCGACAGCGATGGTCGCACTCCTCATCGGCGATAGCATGCAATTCTGGCTGGGACGCTACAGCGGCTGGGCGCTTCTGGGGTTTCTCTGCCGTCTGTCCATGAATCCGGAAACCTGCATCCTGAGCTCGGCAGAGTGGTTCTACAAGCGCGGTAAGACCACCCTGTTCTTCGCCAAATTCATTCCCGGAGTAAACACCATGGCGGCGCCTCTGGCTGGCAGCATGAAAATGCGGTACGGGCAATTTCTTCGTCTGGATTCCGCGGGTGCGTTGCTCTATTCCGTGACTTATATGCTCTTGGGCTACTTGTCGCGCGATTTCCTGGCCGCGCTCCTGGACAGCTTTCATGCCGCCGGACGCGTGATGGAATTCGCCATCCTGATGGCGCTTGTGCTCTATGCCATCTACCGCACCGTTCAGTTCGCAAAATACCGCAAGTACAATGTCGTTCCGCGGGTGCAGGTGCACGAGCTCGCGTCCCGTCTGGCTTCGGGTGAAACCGACCGCATCCTGATCGCCGACGTGCGCAGCCACGGCTATTACGACGTCGGCGCCGAGCGCATCAAGGGCTCGATCCGCATCGAGCCGAACAATTTGGAAGCAGAAATCAAAAACTTGGCCAAGGACAAGGATATTTATCTCTACTGTACTTGAGCGCGCGAAGCGACCAGCGCCCGGGTGGCGCACCTGCTGCAGGAAAAAGGATTCAAGACGTTTGTGATCGTAGGCGGCTTCGCTGCCTGGCGCAAAGCCGGGGAACCGCTGGAATCCGTGCCCAAAGACGATTTAATCAAGCTGCCGACGTTTAGTTGAAGTTGGCCTCTGTGCGGAATGAGAGACGCCCCCCGCTTATGACTGCTGAACCAGAACGACGACCTCGTCCCCTGACGTGACGGCAATCTGGCTGCCGCTCTGGCTGGGTTCTTGGCGATTGCCTTCGCATCTTCCTGCTTGAGTTCACCCCCAATTTCCGTCTAGGTCTCAGCATCGGCGACGGACCCGACCAAGGAGAATCGGTAATCGTTACGGCCACGGTCAACAACGATTCCTCGAACCGTGGAGTCTGGTGGAGCCTGAACGGCCCGGGGGTCGCTGAACAATCAGTCCATCTTGCAGGCTCTCAAGTTCGATATGAGTGTACAATTGTGCGGCTTTGTCAGTGAGCGAAATCACGAATCGCGCACGGGTCAGCCGATCCATTAGCCAAGAACCTGCTTCCACTCATCCCGGCATGAGCCGGGTTCTCTTTCTCCTCACCATTTCCGTTCTCATCAACTACATCGACCGTAGCAATCTCTCCATAGCAGCACCGCTGTTGAAAGATGAACTTCGGATCTCCCCCTCGCAATTAGGCACGCTGCTTTCCGCCTTCTTCTGGACCTACGCCCTGATGCAAGTACCAGCGGGCTGGCTGGTGGACCGTTTCGATGTCAAATGGGTGTTTGCTGCCGGATTTTTCCTATGGTCGGCGGCTACGGCCGTCACCGGATTCCTGCACGGATTTTTGGCGCTGCTGCTCATACGCGTCGTCGTGGGTCTGGGCGAGTCCGTTGCATTTCCCTCGTACAGCAAAATTCTTTGCGGCCATTTCAAAGAAAACCGCCGGGGATACGCCAACGCCATGATTATGGCAGGACTTTCGCTGGGCCCGGCACTGGGAATGTGGATCGGCGGAAGCGCCGTCGCGCGTTTCGGCTGGCGTCCGTTTTTCATCGCCTTGGGATTGATGGCCTTGCTATGGCTGCCGCCGTGGTGCATGTGGATGCCGCGCCGGGCAGCTACTCCAGTTCGGGCCTCGGAGCCACGATCCGGCTATCTCGACATTCTTCGGCAGCGCTCGGCCTGGGGTACGTGCATCGGTCAGTCCTCGATCAACTACTTCTTATATTTCCTGGTGACGTGGCTTCCCTTTTACCTGGTCCGCGGACGACATCTCTCGTTGAGCACGATGGCTCGCCTGGGCGGACTTGTCTTTCTGATGTCTGCGCTTGCTTCGGCGGCGAGCGGCAAACTGTCGGATCGCTGGATCAATGCAGGGGCTTCGCCGACCAACGTCCGCAAGGGATTCATGCTCGTGGGCCACGTCGGCATCGGCGTTCTTTTGATGCTCACCGTGATGACGAGCGGACGTCTCTTCACTCTCATGCTCGCGCTTACGGGCGTGTTTCTCGGGATCAGCATCTGCAATAGCTGGGCGATCCCGCAGATGCTCGCCGGTCCGAAGATGGTCGGCCGCTGGGTCGGCGTACAGAACTTCGCGGGAAATCTTGCCGGCGCAATCGCTCCGGCGCTGACCGGCTTCTTGCTCGATCGCACGGACTCGTTCTACTGGCCATTCCTTATCACCGCAGTCGTCGCCTGGATTGGCGGCTGCGGTTGGTGGTTTGTGGTTGGCTCCTTGGACCAAGTGAATTGGGAGAAAGGTCCCGCGACCAGCCAGTTCGCAGCCGATACCGCGGCCACCGGGCCGTAATAGACTGTTTTCATGTCGCAGGAAATCGAAATCAAGTTTCGCGTGGCGGATCTTCGCGCGCTCACGCGCAAAATGAAAACCGCGAAATTGCGGTTGGTCACGCCCCGCACTCACGAAATGAACACGCTTTACGACCTGCCGGGAGAAGTGTTGCGCCAACGCAAGCAACTGCTGCGCCTGCGCCAGTACGGTTCGGAATGGAAACTAACCCACAAGAGTGGGACGAAGTCGGCGCGGCACAGCAGCCGCCGGGAACTGGAAACAAGCGTCGAAGACGGCAAGAAGATGGATTCGATTCTGCGCGCGCTGGGATATTCTCCGTCATTCCGCTACGAGAAGTTCCGCGCCGAATGGTCTGATGGCCAAGGCAATGTGGTCGTCGATCAAACGCCGATCGGAAATTTCGCGGAAATAGAAGGCCAGCCGTGCTGGATTGATCAAACGGCGAAGAAACTTGGCGTGACCCGCGATGAGTACATCGTGCAGAACTACGCGACGCTGTTCGCGGACTGGAAACGGGAAACGAAGAGCAAAGCGGAAGAGATGACATTCAAGGCGGTCAGAAAGGGGTAGCCTGCTCGCAGGTGTGCCCGGCCGTGGGTGCCCCAAGTCTCGCCGCCTTTGCCAGACATGGGAAGATATCCGGCTCAGGGCTGTCTCTCCCGCATCTCGCAACATCGGCGAGATGTGGGGCACCCAAGTTTCATTTGCGGGCTATGGACTTTTCCACGTGCCAGTTCGAACCCCCGTTCTCTAGCGACGCAAAAGTCAAGACCTCGTTCGGATACCGCATGCACCAATCATGGTGCACAGAGGTGCTAATCACCTGATTCGCAGGCTCTTACTCGCATAAAGCTATGTGTAAATAATTCCTTGTATCTAGCTGATATTAAAAGACATAAACAGCATCGTTAAATCGATTTAAGCCGCCGCTATGGTGCGAGCCGGAGTACTTGATAGAAACCCTTGCGAGAGGAGAGATCGCTCATCGGCCGCAGCGGGAAACGCAGCGCGAGGCATTGTAGAAAGCGATCAGACCGACGACTTTGCTTCCGCACCTAGATACAATGCCATACTGAGATTCGCCTCGAGCCTGCTGCATGGAATTCAGCCACGTAGTTCGAATGACCCCTGGGAGACAACCATGACCACCACAATCGCCCCGCCCGATCTTTCCGCAAGGTCTCTGGGCTTCGAGGTTGAACGCTCGATGCGGGCCTCCGCCGCGGCGCTCTATCGTGCATGGACGGAACAATTCGATCGCTGGTTCGCAGTGCCAGGGACGGTTCTGATGAAAGGCGAAGTGAATTCCGTTTTTTTCTTTGAGACGCATTTCGAAGGCACGCGGCATCCGCACTACGGCCGCTTTCTCACACTCGAACCTGATCGCCGGATCGAACTCACCTGGGTGACAGCTGCAACCGGAGGCGCCGAAACTGTAGTCAAGGTAGAACTGACTATGCAGGATGGCGGCTCACTGATTCGGCTGGAACATCTGGGCTTCCCCGACGAGCCCTCAAGGGCACGTCATGCGGCGGCGTGGCCGAAAGTTCTGGAACACCTCGATCGCCAATTCGCTGGTCCCGTCGGCTGAGGCCGACGAAGAGGTACTCCGGTGTCTGGCCGCGAGATGTGGCGAGATATGGGGAAACGCACGCGGCCCGGACAGGAGCGTCCGCGCTACACGCAGTCCGCGCCACGTGAAGTCACGCGCCGTGGCACTTCTTATATTTTTTCCCGGAGCCGCAAGGGCAGGGATCGTTGCGACCGACTTTTTCTTGCGAGCGGACCACTTGTTGCACCGGAGCGGCATCGCCTCCGCCAGCCATGCGAGCCTGTTCGAGTTCACGGCGCTTGCGGCGCAGGAAGGCTTCTTCCAATTCGTCGGCCGAAGTCGAAACCATGCGCGGCGGACGCTTGCCGTTGCCATCGCCGCCGGTCGAGACCGGGGACGCAGCCTCAGGCTGGGCAGGTTGCGGCGGCGGTTGCTGTGGCCGTTCCAGAATCTGCATCAGGTAGAGATATTTGACCGTGTCTTCCTGGAAGCGCTGCATCATCGCTTCGAACATGTCGAACGATTCGCGCTTGTACTCGACCAGCGGATCGTGCTGGCCATAGCCGCGCAGGCCGATGCCCTCTTTGAGGTGATCCATGCTGAGCAGATGGTCTTTCCACTGCTGGTCGATCACGCTGAGCATGATCATGCGCTCGTGATGGCGCATCGCCTCCGGGCCAATCAATTTTTCTTTCGCATCGTAGCGCTGCTTGAGCTTGCCGAAGATGGCGTCGCCGAGTTCTTGTCGGTTGAGGTGCTCGGGCTTGACGCCTTCGGCGAGAAAATCAACCCCGAAGCGGGTAAAGATCGCGTCTTTCAAACCCTTGATGTCCCAATCGTCGACGTGCGCCTTGGGCGGGCAATACTGCTCGAGCAGGTCGCCGAGAATGGCCGAGACATAATCTTCCAGAATCAGATCTTTCTGATCCATTCCTTCGAGCAGGCGCCGCCGCAGGCCATAGACGGCTTCGCGCTGCTTGTTCATCACGTCGTCATACTCGAGAAGGTGTTTGCGCGATTCGAAGTGCTGCGCTTCGACGGCCTTCTGCGCGGTTTCAATGCGCTTGGTGATGAGTCTCGATTCGATCGGGATGCCTTCTTCCATCCCCAGCCGTTGCAGCAGCTTCGAAACCCATTCCTTGGCGAAGATGCGCATCAGGTCATCTTCGAGCGCGAGGTAGAAACGCGAAGAACCGGGATCGCCCTGGCGGCCGGCGCGTCCGCGAAGCTGGTTATCGATGCGCCGCGACTCGTGGCGCTCGGTGCCGAGAATGTGCAAGCCGCCGACTGAGGTGACTTCGTCGTGTTCTTTGTCGGTCTGCTGTTTGTAGCGGCTGAACGCGTCGGTCCATTTATCGGTCGGGACCAGATATTCGTTCCCGTTGTAATAGAAAATCGAGGTCTGGCCATCTTCCTGCGGGCCTTCGATTTTGCCCTCGGCCACGCGCAACTGCTGCGCAATTCCCTTCTTGACCATCTCCTGCTTGGCCATGAACTCGGGATTGCCGCCCAGCAGAATGTCGGTTCCGCGGCCCGCCATGTTGGTCGCGATGGTGACCGCGCCTTTGCGTCCGGCTTGCGCGACAATTTCCGCTTCGCGCTCATGGAACTTGGCGTTGAGCACGACGTGCTTGGTGCCCTTTTTCTTCAGTAGCTCCGACAGCCGTTCGGACTTCTCCACCGAAGTCGTGCCCACCAGGACAGGCTGGCCTTTTTGCGCCAGCTGCTGAATCTCGTCGGCGACCGCGAAATATTTTTCCTTCTCCGTGCGATAGACGATGTCGGGATTTTCGACGCGCAGCAGCGTCTTATTGGTGGGAATGACGACCACGTTCAGACCGTAGATATTCTCGAATTCTTCCGCTTCGGTTTCCGCCGTGCCGGTCATGCCGGCCAGCTTTTTGAACATGCGGAAATAATTCTGGAAGGTGATGGTGGCCAGCGTCTGATTCTCGCGCTCGATCTTGACACCTTCTTTGGCTTCGATCGCCTGGTGCAATCCGTCGGACCAGCGACGGCCGGGCATCATGCGTCCGGTGAATTCGTCGACGATGATGACTTCGCCTTCCTTGACAACATATTCCACATCTTTGCGATAAAGCGCATGCGCCTTGATCGCGGTCTCGACGTGGTGTTTCAGCGGCCAATTCTCGGGATCGGCGATGTTGCCGATTCCGAGCAGGCCCTCGACTTTCTCCCACCCTTCATCGGTGACCGTGATGTTGCGATGCTTTTCGTCAATCGCGTAATCGCCGGTAAGCAGCATTCTGGTCGGATCGTTGCTGGCTTCATTCAGGTCCCGGATCAGGGCTTCGCGTCGCGCCGGGGAAACCTTGTCCTGTTCCAGCAACTGGCGCACCTCTTCCTGCGATAGCTCTTCACCTTTGTCGAGCTTGGGAACGATGCGGTTGACGCGGTAATACTTGTCGGTCGATTCCTCGCTGGCGCCGGAAATAATAAGCGGGGTGCGGGATTCGTCGATCAGGATGGAGTCGACTTCGTCGACGATGGAGTAATGATGCCCGCGCTGCACGCAGTCGCGGAGATCGAATTTCATGTTGTCGCGCAGATAATCGAAGCCGAACTCGTTGTTGGTGCCATAAGTCACATCGGCAGCGTAGGCGGCGCGGCGCTGATCGTCATCGAGATCGTGCACAATGACGCCGACGGTCAGGCCGAGGAAACGATAGAGTTTGCCCATCCACTCGGAGTCGCGTTTGGCCAGATAGTCGTTAACGGTTACGACGTGAACGCCGCGTCCAGTGAGCGCATTTAAATAAACGGGAAGTGTGGCGACCAGCGTTTTTCCTTCGCCAGTCTTCATTTCGGCGATCGCGCCCCGGTGCAGCACCATGCCGCCAATCAGCTGCACGTCGAAGTGGCGCATGTTGAGCACGCGGCGTCCGGCCTCGCGAACCACGGCGAAAGCCTCGGGCAGAATCTCGTTCAGGATTTCCTGCAGTTCCTCGTGCTGTTCTTTCTCGAGGCGCTTAATGCGGTCGAGATCATTTTCCTGGTCGTCGGATTCGGAGGATTCGTCCGAGCCAGAAGGCGGATTGGCATTGCTCCCGGCGAACCGGTTCATGTGGGCCTGGATGCGCTGGCGGAACTCGTCAGTTTTGGCGCGCAGCTCGGCATCGCTGAGCTTCGAGACTTCAGGCTCGAGCGCGTTAATGGCCTGCACCTTGGGGCGCAGGTCCTTCACCACGCGCTCGCTCTTGGTGCCAAATACCTTGTCGAAAACCTTGTCGATCAACCGGGAATCCTTCGGAGGGCAGCCTGCCCGACGCTAGTAAAAGCCTAGCACATTCGATGCCGAAGGAGCAGGACACGAACCGCCGGGTAGTGTCCTAATTCACCACAAAGGACACGAGGGAGGACGTAGGAAAACTGGCGTTTTGCGTTGCTCGTGTTTCCCGTGCCCCTGGTGGATTAGTGAATTCAAGATTCTGCCAAGCGCCGCAGTTGTTGAAGTTAACTCCGCCTGCGCACATCAGCCGAAATCAAAGACGGGAAGCGTTTCGATCCCTCGAGCTTTCCTGTAATATTCCCTCGACTCATGCCCACGTTCTACGACCGATTTGTGGAATGCGCCGAGCGCTGGCCCAACATCGTCGCCCTCGAAATCCAGCGCCATGACCACCTCGAAAGCTACACGTACTCCGAGCTGCGCCGCATGGCCGATTCCGTCGGCCGCTGGATCGGCGAACGCGGCTTTGCCCACGGTTCGCGGCTGGCGATCCTGGCCGATAACCACCCACAGTGGGTCGCAGCTTATTTGGCCATTCTTGCTTCGGGATGCGCCGCCGTTCCTCTCGATTCAGCGCTGCACAGTGACCAAGTTTCGAAGCTGCTGAAAGACAGCGGCGCATTGGCAATCTTCGTGGATGCCAAACATGCGCCAGTCGTGCTTTCGGCGGCCCGCGAGTTGAATGTCGGCGCAGTCCTGATGGATTCCGATCACATGAAGGATGCGGCTGATCCCGCGGACTGGATCGCCAATCTGCCTGAAATTTTCGCGGCCGGGACGGGAACGTTCAAACCTGCGCCGACGAGCGACGACGATCTTGCTTCCCTGATCTACACCTCGGGCACGACGGCCGATCCGAAGGGCGTCATGCTGACGCACGCCAACCTGGTCGCGGAAGTCGACGCCATCTCTACCTGGATCGATCTCGGCCCCGACGACGCTCTGCTCGGCGTTCTGCCGCTGTTCCACGTGCTGGCACAGATGTCGAACCTGTTTCTGCCGCTGATGAAGGGATCGCGCGTCGCTTACCTGGAGACGCTCAACACCACGGAACTGATGCGCGCGCTCAACGAGCGCAACATCACGCTGTTCGCCATCGTTCCGCAATTCTTTTATTTGATCTACGAGCGCATTACAGCGGAGATCAACAAGCGTGGAGCACTGACCAGAAATATCTTCGCGGCTATGTTGTTTCTGAACCGCGTATTGCGCGGGATGGGAGTTAATGCCGGCCCGATCCTGTTTGGCAAAGTGCATCGCACGCTGGGCGCGAAGATGCGCTTCTTCTTCACCGGCGGATCACGCTTCGATCCCGCCGTTGCCACCGCCTTTCAGGACTTAGGCATCGACATTCTCCAGGGCTACGGTTTGACGGAAACCACAGCTGCGATTTTCGTGAATTTTCCGGGCCACAACGTGATCGGCTCGGTGGGCAAGGCCATGAAAGGAATTGAAGCCAGGATCGTCAGTCCCCAACCGCAGGAAGACGGCGGTCCGGCGGTCGGTGAAGTTGCGATTCGCGGCGCGGTCGTCATGAGGGGATACTGGAATCGTCCGGATGCAACCGCGGAGGCCATCCGCGATGGCTGGTTCCACACCGGCGATCTGGGATACTTCGATGCGCACCAGAATTTATTTCTGACCGGCCGGCTAAAAGAAGTGATCGTTCTCAGCAACGGCAAAAATGTTTACCCGGAAGAAATTGAAGCGCACTATCTGAAATCGCCATTCGTCAAGGAACTCGCGGTCATGGGCCTGGAGGGCAAGGCCGGGGAAGAACGCGACCGATTGCACGCGGTGATCGTTCCCAACTTTGATGTCCTGCGGCAGCGCAAAGTGGTGAACGCGAAAGAGGTCATCCGCTACGATATCGAAGGACTCTCGCAGCAACTCCCTTCCACGAAGCGCATCGGCAGTTACGAAATCTGGCAAGAGGACCTGCCACGCACGACCACGCGCAAGATCAAGCGTTTCGAAGTGGAAAAACGGGTGAAGGCGAGTCAGGCCAGGAAACTTGCGGATGATGCCGAGATCCCCGCAGAAAAGCCGTTCACGGCCGACGAAATGGCGTGGCTCGATCGCGCTGAGGTTCAACGTGGATTGAAAGTTCTACGGGAAGCCGTGCCCAGCACTTTCCCAAATCTGCGGCCGACGCATAACCTGGAGCTCGATCTCGGACTCGATTCGATGCAGCGAATCGAGGTCCTAAGCCAATTGGAGCGAGAACTCGGAGGCCGGGTCGAAGAATCGCGACTCGGAGAAATCTACACCGTTCGCGATTTGGTCGATGCCGTGCTAGCCAGTGCGGCCGCCGGAGAAACGGGTCCGCGCGAGGGCTTTGCGGGATGGAAAGCGATTCTCGCCGCGGAACCAGCCGATCCTGAAGTGCTGGCGCTGCGGAAACGGACGCCGGTGTTTTCGCTCGTTTGGTATCCGGTGTCGCGCATCATCCAGATGATTTCGCGCGACGTGTTTCGTCTGCAGGTCTCGGGGCTGGAGAATTTGCCGCAACACGGCCCATTCATTTTCTGTTCCAACCATCAGAGCTACATCGACCCGGCCGTGCTGGTTGGAGTTCTACCGAAGAACATCGCATTGGATCTGTTCGCGGTGGGAACGAGTGAAATTTTCGGAGACGGAATGATGCGCCGCCTGGCGCACTGGTTGCGGGTTATGGTGGTCGATCCCGATGCGAACCTGATCCCCGCTATGCGCGCGGGTGCTTTCGGTCTACGCAGTGGACGCATATTGATTCTTTATCCTGAAGGCGAGCGCTCGATTGACGGTTCTCCACGGATCTTCAAAAAAGGCGCGGCGATTCTTTCCATCCACATGCAGGTACCGATCGTTCCCATCGCCATTGACGGCTTCTACGACGCCTGGCCGCGCGGCAAGAAATTCGTTCAGAAATTCACGCGACTAAGGATGGTCTTCGGCAAGCCCATTTTTCCTCCTCCGGAGTCGGAAGCTTCGGAAGGCGCATACGACCGGCTCACCGCGGAGGTGAAAGCGAAGGTCGTCGCCATGTGGGAAGGTTTGCGAAAGAACGCCGAATAGGGTCCGCATAATCGTGCCCGCCCTTGCCAAAAAAGCGCAAGTACGGGGCACCCACTTTGTGGTTGTGTCAGCGAAATCAAGAACCAGAAATTGAAAGGCCGGCGAGCCCGCCCAGATGCCGGTGCGCTTCAAGAAGCTCTGATTGAGTGCCCAACGTGGGACGATCGCGGTAGGGGTGGTGAAAACTCCGTGAAAAGCCGCTGCTGGTGCGGACTTGCACGGGATCCTTCGCTTTGCTCAGGATGACAGACGAAGCTTTGTGGCATCGGGAAAAACCACGAAGCACGGACCACCCGCCCTTTCTTTCTTTGGCTTGTAAATGAATGTAAAGAGCGCCGCACGCGACATAAGTCAATCGGAAGGGTTGATACAATGATCGCACTGCCTTTATTGCGGTGAACGGGGAGATTGTGTCGATTAACTTACCTAGTAGATTTTTTTTCGTCTCTAGACTTCTGCCTTCCGGACGGGGGCTGGCGCTGGGACTCTCGCTTTCTGTGGCTCTCGTGAGCGGGCTTACCTCTCGCGCCTCAGCTCAATCGCCTTCCCCACAATCGCCTTCCTCTTCGGATGCGGCGACGGCAGATGGGCAGAGCGCTCCGTCCACCAACTCGGCCCCTTCCCAGCAGTCGCAACCAGGTGCGGGCTCAAGTCAGCCTGCCGGCCCCACACCCGCATCGTCCGACAAAGGGTCGGCCCAGCCGGATCCCATAAAGTCCACCGCGCAGGAGCAGAGCAGTCAGAGCGGGACATCCAAGGACCGCTTGTTTTTCGCGCTGCCCAATTTCCTGACGCTGGAAAATGCGGGACAGGTTCCGCCTCTCACGGCGAAACAAAAATTTGCAGTCGTGGCCAGAGGTTCGTTCGATTATGTGCAGTATCCCTGGTACGGATTTCTCTCGGGCATCAGCCAGTGGGAAGACAGCGAACCGGGATTTGGTCAAGGAGCGGAGGGTTACGGCAAGCGATACGGCGCGGCCTTTGCCGACGGCACGATTGAAAATTTCTTCACAGGAGCGATCATCCCGTCGATCCTGCGCCAGGACCCACGCTACTTCCAGTTGGGCCAGGGCAGCATTATGCACCGAACGCTGTATGCCATGAGCCGGAATCTGATTACCAGGACGGATTCAGGGAAGAATCAATTTAGCTATTCGGAAGTGGTTGGAGGCGCGCTGGCGGCCGCGATCTCGACCTACACGTACCATCCCAAGAGCCATGTGTTTCCCACGCCCAATCCGCCGTACTACCGCTTCGTTGCTTCCGATCGGACATTCAAGAACACTCTTAGTGTCTGGGGAACGCAATACGGCTATGACACACTGACGTTGGTGATCAAGGAATTCTGGCCCGACATCCGGCGGAAGTTGAAGCGTCAGCCGAAGATGGGGATGCTGCAGCAGAACGCACAGAACTGAGTAACTGACAAGCTGCAGGCCAAACGCGGAGCCACTTTCTCCGCGACCTTCGCGTCTTTCTCTGCGGCCTTTGCCTCAAAAGCTTTTGGTCGCAGAGTGCGCCAAGAAAATCGCAGAGTGCGCAGAGGACAACGCTTCTACCCCGCATTGGTCCCCCTCAGAACGGCCGCACGCGAAACGATAACGTCACGCCCACTGGATGGGCACCATAGAGCGGCTTCAAAACATCAGGCACGCCGTACCAGGTGAACTGTCCGCCCAATGCGGTCGAAAGATGCGGAATATGTCCGAGGTCGCGGTCGTAGCCGGCCGTGTAAGCCTGCACGCGCGCGAAATATCGCTCGACGAATCCCGGCGGAAGCGGATGTTCGCCGATGAGAAGCTCGTTGGTGCGATCGACATTCTCGATGCGTGTCCAGGCATAGTTCTTGTGCAGAAATTGCAGCGTCGATTCCAGCAGATAGCTGTTGCCCACGTTTCCATCGGCGAGACTCTGGTTGCGTCCCCACAGCAACAGCGATGACCAGTTGCCGCTCGGCAAAGGACTGTTGTACATGAGCGAAGCCGTCATGCGACGAATGTCTTCCGTCGGAAATAGCGCTTCGGGAGCGTGCAGCTGTCCGATCGAATATTGAATGTTCCAGCTCTGCCCAGGATTGGCAGTGACGCGCGTGGACCACGAATCGATTTGGCCCTGATCGATCTGCCAGCGATCTTCGCCCGGTTCACGGCCATGAAAACCGGA
>JASHQK010000250.1 GCA_030039195.1 Candidatus Sulfotelmatobacter sp. | reverse complement strand
GCGAGTGCGAGTAACGATACCGGAGAGTATTGATGATGAAAAGGGGAGGGCGCGGCGCGATGAGGCTCTTGCTCATGCTCACTGATTTCGGCAACGCGAATCTCGCCGGGACGGCCATTCTCGAGTTGTGGCGACGCCGCATCTACAAAAATCACCGCCTCCGCGCGGCTGAGATCTCCAGCCAGTTCGGGGGCGAGCTGGTGCCGCTCGAGAATCTCAACATTCGGCCGCAGGACTCTTTTTGTAAGTTCTTCAGCCGCACGCCAAGCCAGGCCGTCATCCCCGCGCAGGGGATTTCCATAGGCAACGACCAGCACACGGCGCTGGTCGGCTGAGTGAGATGCAGCGGATTCCGGCAATGAGAGAAACTCCAATCGAGAGTACCGCGTCAGGCTGATCCGCGGGAACAGAACCGAGCGAGGCTTGGCCCCAGCGCCCACAGAGTACGACGAGTAAAGCTTCAGCGACGAACCCCCGGCCGTTTACCGCTTAGCCACGAACAGTCAGCACCGGACAATGCGCATGCGCCAGCACGTGATGCGTGGTCGACCACGGCAAGTGCGTGCTGCCGACCTCCAGCGACGCGCGCGCTCCCAGCACGATCATATCGGCTTCGCGATCCGAGGCGACCCGCAGGATATTTTCACTCGGCGAGCCGAACTCTAACAACCGCTCGGGAGGATACTGCAGATCCGCACTTTCCGGAATCAGTTCCTGCAAACGCCGCAGGCCCTCTTCCATGGGTCCCGGACGGCTGCCGAGTTCCTCATAGCTCTCGATCACGTGCAGCAGGGTGAGTCTTGCGTGAAACTCGCCGGCCAGCCGCGTGGCGGCCCGTGCGGCCCGGGCTGCATCCTGGCCAAAGTTGGTGGCGAACAGAATTTCGTGCAGCTCGAGATCGACCGGAGCGATATCGCGTCCCCTGCCCAGCGCAGGTAGTTTGGCGCGTCCCGAGACATTCGGGCCGACGGTCAATACCGCGCAAGACGCGTGCCGCAAAATGTCCTCCGCAACCGAGCCGAGCAGAAGCTTGCCGATGCCGCCGCGGCCGTGCGTGCCCACCACGATCAGATCGATCTCGCCAGTTTCGACGATCTCGGCAAGGCTTTTCCAGACCTGGCCGTGACGGACATAGCAACGGTGCGGGATCTCGCCCACCCGCATGGCGATTCGTTCTAGCTTCTCTTTCGCTTCGCTGTGGGCGTCTTCGTAGATCGTCCCCATGCTGACATAGTCGACGCCGCCGCTCATCATGAGCAGGCCCGCGTCGGACATGACATGGGCCAAATGCAGCGTGCTGCCAAAATGACGGCAAATGGCCACGGCGTAAGGCAGCGCTGCTTCCGAGGTAGGAGAAAAATCGCAGGCGAACAGCACGTTTCGGACCGACACGGCGGGGAAAGTGGTGGTCACCCTGCCGGGCGCTTCCTTCGGCTGGGCCTTTTCCTGAATAGCGGGCGTGGATTCAATGAGTGCCATGGAAACACCTCCAACACTCACTTATTAGAATCACGCCCTGGGGGTGTGGGGGGGAAGGTCTGTTGTCACCGGAAGATGTGATTGCGATCACATTGGAGCTATTCAGATTGGAGGCGCTGGGCCCGTTCCGCGAAACGACGGCCCGGGCCTTACGCTAAAGAACGCCGGTAACCTTGAGCAATAGAGTCGTCGGCCTATACTCAGGGCCATGGACGCCATTCGACTTGTCGCGGTTCTGTTGCTAACGTCACTCCTAAACGGGCAGGAGGCATCCAGCCCGAGGATTGGCCAATCTCACACACCCAAACCGAGGCTTCCGGTAGTTGACGACAATGCCTGTCCCGGCAAACGCAAAGCGATCCCGAACGTGAAAGTCTTGCAAGACGACCGCATCTATCCCTCGTGGAACGGCAATGGAAAATCCATCGGCGTGCTGAAGGCTGGAGAAGAAGTGACGGTGCTCGGCGGAGTCAATGTCGTTAGCGAACCCGACATAGCTGTGATTAAGTACACCGACCCCGATGACGATCCTTCACTGAAGGTCGGAGACACCGCCCTGAGTTACGGCATCGAGGACTTGGAACTTGGCGGCTTCGTGGTCTTCTGGGCAAAGGGAGTATGGTTTGCGGTGTGGGCTGAAGCTGTAGGCGAGAAGGGCCAATGCGGCTTCACCTCCGGCTTTGGCCCGGGCGGATGCACTATAGACATTATCAAGTACGGGGTTAGCGAGTGGTGGGTGCAGGTTAAAACCAGCAGCGGTGTCACGGGCTGGGTGCTGGCCGAAAAATTCAATCACGACAAAAATTGGTCGAGCGGCTACTCCGATCTATGCCACTTCGGTGAGGATTGAGGAAACAAGTCCAAGGCCTCGTATTCAAGCCGACCGGTGGAAATCCCAGACGCCGCGTACGGGTTCAGGCCCGACATCAGCTCAAGGCAAGGCTTACTGCGCAAATCCGTCGGCCTGGGTGACGGCTCCGACGGCGACGGTATGGTCGATGTACACGCGGCCGGCGTCGAGAGCCTTGCGATCGAGTTCGAGCAGAGTGGGATTCTTGACTTTCGTTTCCAGTACTTTCATGGCGGTCGCGGCCGAGAGGCATTCGGTTTCTTCCAGCAGCGCTCCCATGATCACGACGTTGGCGACTTTCGCCGCGCCGAGCTTGTCGGCGATCTCGGCGGCGGGAACGCAGACGACTTGCGCCTGAGGCAAGGTAAAGTCTTCCGGCAATTGCTCGCGGCCATAGAGGATGATGCCACCGGGCGCGACCTGCGCCGCAAACTTGCGCAGCGAAAATTCGTTCATGGCGATGAGCACATTGGGGCGCGACACCAGCGGCGAGCCGACTCGCGCCTTCGACAGGCATACGTGGCAATGCGCGCTGCCCGAACGCATCTCCGGACCATAAGAGGGCAGCCAGCTGACTTCCAGGCCTTCGCGCATGCCCATCTCGGCGAGAAGCTGGCCCAGCAGCAGCACGCCTTGTCCGCCGAAACCGGCGATCTTGATGCCGAGCTCGCGGAAATGGTGATGATGGCGCGGCAGAGCTGCCTCGTCTGCAGTTTTGCTGTCGCCGCCAACCAGCTCGGCAATGGTTTTGTGCGGGGGAACGTTGTTATTCGGAACTTCGATTTTGCGGTCGCGGAAGACATTAAGCGGGAAGCTGGGAATCATTTTCTCGCCGACCCACTTGCGCGCTTCAATGGGATCTTTGCCCCAGATCGTCGGGCAGGGCGAGAGAATTTCGACGAAGGTGAACCCGGCTCCGTCGCGCTGCAGTTCCAGCGCCTTGCGGATGGCGCGCCGCGCTTTCATGATGTTCTTGTTGTCGGAGAGCGCCACCCGCTCGATGTAGACCGGGGCTTCGAGCGAGGCCAGCAATTCGCACATGTGCAAGGGGAAGCCCTCGTTGACGGGGCGGCGTCCCCAGGGCGAAGTCGTGCTGCGCTGGCCGACCAGCGTGGTGGGCGCCATCTGGCCGCCGGTCATGCCGTAGATGGCATTGTTCACAAAGAACACGGTAATTTTTTCGCCGCGATTGGCGGCATGCACGATTTCGGCGGTGCCGATCGCCGCCAAGTCTCCATCGCCCTGATACGCGATTAC
>JASHQK010000249.1 GCA_030039195.1 Candidatus Sulfotelmatobacter sp. | reverse complement strand
TCGCGTTGAACGCGCCCGCCAAACCCTTGTCGCCGGTAACCACAATCAGCAGAACTGTTTTTTCTTCCCGCTGTGCCAGCAAAGGATGCTTGGGCTCGCCAGTCTCAGGATCGTAAATGTCGGCCCGCGCGACCAATGATTTCAGAACATTCGTCAGCATCTGCGCATACGGGCGCGCTGCCAGAGCGCGTTCCTGCGCCCGGCGCAGCTTCGCCGCCGAAACCATCTTCATGGCCTTGGTGATCTGCCGCGTGTTGATCACGCTGCGAATGCGCCGACGGATATCGAGAATGTTAGGCATTAATCGTTAGTCGGTAGCCGTTGTCCAAAATCAGTCCCTTGTCATCCTGAGCGAAGCGAAGGACCTATGCATCATCACTCTGGGGACGACTTATTCCACGCGTCGCGAAGTATCTTCCATGGTCCCTGGAGTTGCCGCTGCCAGACGACGAGTCGCTGCCCGCTGAAAGCAACCTCTTTCCCGTTTCTGATCGCCACGCCGCGATACCTCGAACTATCTATCAGCAAGCTGCCCTCTTGCACAGAATTGATGTTCTCGAACTTCTCGTCAACGAGCTTACCTGGTTGAGCAAGCCAATGAGAATAGAACGTCCGGATCGCACCCGTCCCTGATACGGCATCTTCTCCGTCGGGAAGTATCGTCGCGTCATTTGTGTACATGGCTGCGAGTGCGTCTATGTTTCCGGCTTTGACGGCTTCGGTCCACTGAGCATACCCATCGGCGATCGTCTTGCGCGTATCCGCTAGCTGCTTTAGGAATGCCGGCATTTGGTCGTTCTTGGTGCTCTGAGTCGCCTGATCCGGCACGAAACAAGTCAGGCCACAGCAGGCGGCAATACACAAAACCAATTTCACCAGCGTCTCCAAATCATTTCGCCACTGCTTCCTTCTGCTCCACAAACTGCTGTTTCGCCTCCTTGATCACGCCCTGCAGTTGCGCCTTCAGCGCGTCATCGAGAATTTTCTTTTCCATGATCGTGCGCAGCAGGCCGGGATTCGTGGTGTCGACGTACTGATAAAGCTGCTTTTCAAACTCGCGTACCTGATCGACCGGCATATCGTCGAGGAATCCGCTCGTACCCGCCATGATGATCAGAATCTGCTTGGAGAACGGGAGTGGCGAATACTGGTTCTGCTTCAGAAGCTCGACCAGCCGCTGGCCGCGATTCAGTTGCGCCTGGGTGGCTTTGTCGAGGTCGCTGCCGAATTGCGCAAAAGCCGCCAGTTCTCGATATTGCGCCAGTTCGAGTTTCAACGAGCCCGCGACCTGCCGCATCGCTTTGATCTGGGCGCTGCCGCCGACGCGGCTCACCGACAATCCGACGTTGACCGCAGGACGCACGCCCTGGTTGAACAAGTCGGTTTCGAGATAGATCTGACCGTCGGTAATCGAAATAACATTGGTCGGAATGTACGCCGAAACGTCGCCCGCTTGCGTTTCAATAATTGGCAGCGCGGTTAGCGATCCGCCGCCATTTTTGTCACTCAGCTTCGCCGCGCGCTCCAGCAGCCGCGAGTGAAGATAAAAAACGTCTCCGGGATACGCCTCGCGCCCCGGCGGGCGTCGCAGCAGGAGCGAAATTTCGCGATACGATGCCGCGTGCTTCGACAGATCGTCGTAGATCACGAGCGCATGCCGCTTCGAGTCGCGGAAATACTCGCCCATGGCACAGGCGGCGTATGGAGCGATGTACTGCATTGGAGCCGGTTCCGAGGCCGACGCCGCGACCACGATGGTGTACTCCATCGCGCCGAAATCTTCGAGAATTTTGACGACCTGCGCGATCGACGACCGTTTCTGTCCGATCGCGTTGTATATGCAAATCAGATCGTTGCCCTTCGAGTTGATGATCGTGTCGAGCGCGACTGCCGTCTTCCCTGTCTGCCGGTCGCCGATGATCAACTCGCGCTGGCCGCGGCCGATGGGAATCATACTGTCGATGGCTTTCAACCCGGTCGCCATTGGTTCGCGCACCGGCTGGCGATCAATCACGCCGGGCGCCAAACGCTCCAAAGGGATGTACTTGTCGGTCGTGATCGGGCCCTTGTCGTCGATGGGCTGGCCCAGCGAATTCACCACGCGTCCTACCAGAGCGTCTCCGACGGGCACGCTCATGATGCGCCCGGTGCGCTTCACTTCGTCACCTTCGCGAATCTCCGTATATTCCCCAAGCAGCACCACACCCACCTGATCTTCTTCCAGGTTCATGGCGATGCCCGAGACGCCGTGCGGGAACGACAGCAACTCGCCTGCCATGACTTTATCGAGCCCGTAGACGCGCGCGATACCGTCGCCGAGCGTGATGACCGTGCCGGTTTCGTCCACGGAAATCTGCTGTTCGTAATTCTCGATCTGCTCGCGGATTAGTTTCGTAATTTCATCTGCCTTGATTTGCGCCATAGAATCAGCTCTCAGCTTTCAGCCGTCAGCTCTCAGCCAAACCTTGACTACTGTCGTCCTCAGCGGAACGCCAACTGCGCGAAGTAAAGTGACGCCCAGTCGAAGGATCTCATGCCCGCTTGCATCTCCGCGGGGCTCGAATAGGAGTTCCCGCCAGCGATCCGCAGCTATGCGCTGATCGCCGCCTTGATTCTCTCCAACTGCCCTCGTATCGAACCGTCGTAAATCGTGCTGCCCACGCGAACCACCGCTCCGCCCAGAAGCGAAGCATCGAGCCCGAATTGTGCACGGACTTTCTTGCCCGTCAGCTTCGCCACTTGCGCTTCGAGCGCATGCCGTTCGGAGTCTGCGAGTGCCCGAGCGCTCGTAATCTGCGCCTCAGCAAATCCCAGCCGCGCGTCCAATTCTTTCTCCAACTGATCGGTAATGCGTTCGAGCGACCGCACGCGCCGATGATCGATCAATACTGCAACCAGATTGCGCACGTGGCGCTCAATGCCTTCCCGCTTGACAATCGCATCCAGCAAGCCCCGCTTCTGCTCGGCCGGAACCGCGGGATTCTCCCACACGCGGCGCAACTCCGCGCTTTCCTCCATCAAGCCGACGATGCGGCGTAATCCTGCGACTGCGCGACTCGCATCCAGGCGCTCATCGAGCACGACATCCGCGAAAGCGCGCGCGTATGTACTGGCCACGGAAGCCAAAGTCTAATGTCCGTCCTTTCCGATGTCGTCGGGCGTCGTGCCTAACTGCCCGGCAAAATTGCGCACCAGAACCTGATCCGTTCCAGCATCGATGCGTATCTGTTTCTCCGCTAATCCGACGGCCAGATCGGCGGCATGCGCGGTCAATTGGCGGCGTGCGGCGCGGGCGGTTGCCGCGATTTCCTGCTGCGCTCCGGCAACAATATTGCGCGCTTCTTCCTCGGCGGCGGCTTTGATGCGGGCTTCTTCTGACGCCGCTTCTTGCGCGGCTGCATCACGCATCGCGCCGATTTCCACGTCGATCCGCGATAATCGCGACTCGATCTCGGCCAGCCTTCGCCGCGCTTCTGCGCTCGCCTTCTGCGCTTCGAGCATGGCCGTGTGGATACCAGCCGTACGGTCGCGAAACATCTGGGGAACATTCTTGTTCCAGGCCCAAACGATCAGCGCTGCGATCACGACAAAATTCAATAACATACAGAGCCAGTACGATTGCTGCAGATTCAGGCCGGTGAACCGCCCGACCAGCCGCACCGCCGCTGACTGCTTGAACTCCGCCGTCGCATCCTTCTCTTCCCCCGCCGCCTCGCGGGTTTCGTGCGCCAACTGTCGCCCCGGACTCACATTCTGGTCCGATTCGTTCTGCTGCTGGTCTGGCGCGGCGGGTTTCGCCTGCGCCCACACGGCGCTCACGCTTCCCATCAAGAGGAAGGCAATGGCCCACGTGCCGGCGATTTTTCTCATCACGCTCATCAAACTCAACGTCCCACTCCTGCCGGCGCGAGTACTCTGCGGATGATTTCGCGCGCCAGGTTTTCCGCTTCCATCTGCAGGGCGCTTTCTGCTGCCGCTCGATCCGCTTCGATGTCCTTTTTCGCGGCGGCGACCTGCGCCTGCGCTTTTTCCCGGGCCGCATTGACAGCATTCATGCGCGCCTCGATCGCGACTTCTCGTCGCGCTTCCTGGGCGCGAAACACGGCCGCGCGTGCTTCCCGCAAGCGCTGCTCGTACTCGGCGGTGCGCGCCTCCGCGGCAGCAATATCGGCCTGCGATTTTTCGATCGCTCCCTCGGTCGCGGCACGCCGCTTTTCGAGCACCTGCTGCAGCGGCCGGTGCACGATCACCGTATATAGCCCATAGAGGCAAGAGAGCAAGATGATGGTCGGCACCGATCCGAGCAGTAATCGGCCTAGTTGGTGGAGCGTTTCATCCATGGAATTGAACTCTGGGTCGCGAGTTTCGTCGAACTGATCTTCGTTCGTGCCGATCCGATCGCGCCGATCCCTTGACCGCTTTGGACCGATAAATGAGGGCTCGGAAAACTGTTAAGTCTAACGTCGCGAGCTATTTGTGTCAACGCACACAAAGCGAATTTGCGCCCTCATTCCCAAGCGGGGAAAAGCACGAAAGCACCCGTTCGTGACTCGGGAAAAAGCCTGATTTTCTCTGATTCTTCGCCTTTAGGCGATTCTCAGATTTCTACATATAACCCTTGACTTCGTGGGAAAGAGGATTACCATGAAGGTATCACCTCCGATCCAATTCAGGATCGAATGGGCCGATAGCCAAGGAATGTCACCGCTTCTTGGTTGCCGGCCCATTTTAATTGTGGAATGATGCTGGCGGACTCAAATCTCAGGTAGCGCCGGTCGGCCTGATGAAGAAGGCCAAATCACCTTCCCAGCGACAAGCGGGCCCACTTGAAGAAATTACTCTCGATTCTTGGCGGGGGTTCTACACATATGTCGCGGGAGCCTTCAAAATCCGGAGGAATACATCTTTCGCGGGCAAAGGATGTCGTCGTGGAAACTCGAGAGCTCTCTTGACCGCGCACTGAGAGCACTAGGGCCAAAGGTGAATAGCGCGAGAGTCACAGCCAGACATCTGGAGCAGTTCCAATTGGCGGCGAGAGCCCGCCGTGGCACAAATCCGCAACCGCTTGATGAGCAGGGACGCTGGGCTCTGGGGCAGCATTATGGTCTTTGGACGCCCTTACTGGACTGGACTGAATCTCCTTTTG
>JASHQK010000248.1 GCA_030039195.1 Candidatus Sulfotelmatobacter sp. | reverse complement strand
CTGCCATCCTGCTCGCCGGCCACGTAGCAGGTCGAAAGATGAAGCAATCCTGCGTGGTCGCAGGACCGGATAAACTCCACCACGTTGAGCGGAGCGTCTGTGTTGGTCGCCAGCGCGTCGCGCAGATCCGGATTGAAATCGGTCAGGCCCGAACTATTAATAATGAGATCAAGTTTTTCCTGTAAGCGTCGGGAAATACTGGCATCCAGGCCAAGGCCGGGCTGGGTCACGTCGCCTTCGACCACTTCCACTTTTTCTCGCAGGAATTCTGACAATCTCGCTCCCAGGCGTTCAAACAACGGATCGAACACGGGCGAGTCTTCTATCATTTTTTCAAATCGCCGCTGTCCCGAGCTCGATTTTTGCCGCCGGATCAGCAAATAAATCCGTCCGACTTCGGGCAGTTCCGTCAGAGTATTTGCCAGCCAGACCTTCCCGATGAATCCGGTCACGCCCACCAGCATGACATGCTTTCCCGCGAAGGCTCGCCGCACGGATAAGGTTTCTAAATGCTTCTGGCCGTCGAAGGAAACGACCGCTCGCGGCGGCAAGGTCGCGTTTCGTTCGGCGGGAATCACTGCAGCCCGCAACTCCTCCAGAGAAATATCCAGATGACGCGCCAGCGTTTTCGGCGCGCGGCGTCCATCCGGCATATTTTCGCGCAGCGGTGCGAAGGCTCCGCGCGGACGAATGACCGGATCGAGCAGTCGCCCCGTCGCAATTCCATCGCGAAATTCCAGGCGATTGGCGACGATGTGGCGTACTCCCAGGTGCCGTGCCAGCGGACGCATGATCTGCTCCAGCGCCTGGCTCACCAGGACAACCTCAGCCCCACCTTCGACCAGTTCCTGAACTTGCTCCACTCCTTGAGGCTTCAGCTGCGGCTTCAACTTGTACTGAAAGAATTCCTCGCCCAGCAGATCTAGCCGGTCGCGGCTGACGCCACGCAACACCATGTGCACGACACGAGTGGCAAATTTACGATTCGTCGCATAAAGAATCGGCCGCAGCAACGCCATGAGGAAAATTAATCCGCGCCGCCGAAAGCGTTCTGCAAATGTTTGTGCGTTCCAGGTAAAAAACGCTACCGGCCTGACGACTGTCAGATCCAGAAGGCTGCCCTCGACTCGCCAGTACACGGTGGGGGCCGAAGCGGAATTGTGGTCTTGTGCTTCCACTATTGTGCGTCGACCGTCGCAGGCCGATGCGGCACTTATTGTAAACAATTGAACGAACGGAACGAAGCGGAACGAACCTGAGTGCGATCTGTCAGCATCAATCTGCTAAAGAGGACCTTACTGGCGCTCCAGCTTTCGCTTTTTGATTGCTCCAGCGCCGGCCGACGATCAGGGCGATCGAGCCGCTCATGGCAAGCGCGGCGCTGATCGCCAGCAGACCTCCGCGAAACCCGCCATTCGCTGTGCGAAAGATGCCGATGATGTCCGGACCAAAATATCCGCCCAGATTCCCCACCGAATTGATCAGCGCGATTCCTGCGGCCGCAGAAAATCCTGCCATACTTGAAGTAGCCATCGCCCAGAACGGCCCCGTCATCGATTCAGCGAACGCCATGCCCACCCCAATCCCGGCCACGACCAGCACCGGCGAATGCCCGTACGCCGCTGCCAGCAGACCGACCGCTGCTGTGAAAGCTGACAAAGCCGTATGCCACCGCCGCTCTCCGCTTCGATCGGAGCTCATTCCCACCAGCACCATAGCAGCCGTCGTCACCACAAACGGAATGACCGCGACCACGCCCGTCAGGAAATAGCTCAAGCCTGAAAGTGCCCGGATCACCGTAGGCAGCCACAAAGTCACCCCATACATCGCCGTCGGCACACCGAAGTAAACCAGCGACAGCAGCCACAAACTTGGGCTCAGAAGAACCTTCCAGAAGCCGTGTTGCGGGACGGCCGCTTCGGAATTTCTTTCGCTGGCAAGCTCATTAAGCAGCCAGACTTTTTCTTCGCCTTTGAGCCAGCCTGCCTCCTGCGGAGTTTCGGCGAGAGTAAGAAAGACCACCACTCCCAGTGCAATTGCCGGTAGTCCTTCCAGCAGGAACATCCACTGCCATCCAGCAAGTCCCGAACCATGAAGATTGAGCAGAGCGCCGGAGATAGGGCTGCCCACGATCCCCGCAATCGGATTCGCCGTCATAAACCAGGCCACCGCTCGCGCCCGCGTCCTCGCTGGAAACCATTGCTTCATGTAAAGGATCATGCCCGGAAAAAATCCGGCCTCGGCCGCTCCGAGCAGAAAGCGCATAACTGAGAAGCTGATCGGGCCGCGGATGAAGATCATCAGGCACGAGATAATTCCCCACGCCGCCATCAACACAGAAATCCAGCGCCGTACTCCCACCTTTTCGACCACCAGATTGCTCGGCAGCTGAAAAAAGAAGTAGCCAGCGAAAAACATTCCCGCCGCTCGGCCGTAATCGCTGTCGGAAATGTGCAACTGGCCGCGCATTTGCAGGATGCCAAAGCCGACATTGATCCGATCCAGATAGGCGACGATGTAAAGCAGAAAGAGAAACGGCATGAGCCGTAGCATCATGCGCGAGGCAACAGCGGATTCGTGGCGTTCCGGCTTAGATGGCAAGGCAGTCCGGCAAACCAGAAAAGATGATGAGGATTCTACGTTAGCCCAAGCCCTTGGCGAATGGCCGCAACGATCTGGTCCGGATTCTGATCAATCGACACTGTGACCGCGTCTTCCGGCTCTTCCAGATCGGCCAACTGGCTGGCCAGGATCTTATCGTCCGCAAAATGAGCCTTTCGCGCCCGCAGCCGCGAGTCGATCAGCGCGGCATCGCCCTTCAGATATACAAATTTCACATCCGGCCCAGCCTTCAGTTCTTCCCGGTACTTCCGCTTGAGCGCTGAGCAGGCGAGCACGACATTTTCGCCGTGCGCAATCCAATTCTGAATTTCTGCGCGCAGCCGTCGCAGCCACGGATCACGGTCCGCATCGGTCAGGCCAATCCCGTGCCGAATCTTTTCCTTGTTTTCCGCGGAGTGGTAGTCGTCGGCATCGGCGAATTGCCAGCCGAGTTGGCGCGCCAGCAAGCTTCCCACCGTCGTCTTACCCGAGCCGACCACCCCCATCACGATCACGATCACAATCGAAGTCGCCTATTTCTTTCCGTAGCTCTTTTGTTGTCCCGTACGGCTGTTGGTCAAGGTGAAGGAACCATCCGACTCAGCCACAACTTTCAAATATTTTCCTTCGCAATTCTCTTTCACATTCGCGATGTGATCGTCCGCAACGTTGTGCTCGCGATCCGATTCCTCCGCGTAATGAAGCTGCCACAAATCCTCTAATCCCGGCGAATCGTGCACGATCTGCCATGCGGCCGGGCTATTTCCTTTTCGCGCGCCGTTATTGATCACCGCAACCCGCGGATGCAGCGCCCAGACGAGAGCCTTGGCATTCGACTCATCTAGTCCATGGTGCGTCACCAGGAAAAGATCAACCGTGCCGATCATGTTGTTCGGGCAAGCCAGTTCGAGTTCCTTCTTCTTGGTCAGATCGCCGAGATCGAGAAAGCGAAACTGCCCGTACGAGATCAGCACCCCGACCGATTGTGCGTTCTCCGAGTTGTCGTCTGCCGGCTTCGGCTCGCTCGCACAATACGGATTCGCCTTGCCCGCTTCCGGCAGGGGCTCCGTAATGTGATCCCCCGCCGCGGTAAGCACGCGCACTTCGATTCCCTTGATGGGCAAGCCCCATCCCGGTTTGACCACAACGTGAGTATGACCGGCAATCGCTTTTTCATAGGCCGCGTAAGCGGTACGCGTCGCGGCGGAATCTTCCGTGTTCGGCCCGTGGTCGATAAACGTACCTACTTTGATCCCATCCACCAGTTGCGGAACACCACCGACGTGGTCGCGATGGTAATGCGTGATGAGCACGTAATCGATCTGCTTTACGCCGGCCTGTTGCGCCACTGCCATAATTCGATCGGCGTCGCGGCCCTCGTATCCCGGAAATCCGGCATCGATCAGCAGCGACTCCCCGGAAGGGCTCACTACCAGCGTCGATTGCCCGCCCTCAACATCGATGAAGTAAATCTGCAGTGGGCCTTCGGGTTTCGTGGTTCGGGCCGCGCAAAGAAGAGCAGAAAATAAAACAGAAAGGCATGCCGTTCGCAGCAATCGTTGCATCGCTCAGCACCTGGAGGGAGATGTCCGGAAATTATGCCACGCTCACGGCTTCTCGGGGCAATTACTTATCGCCGGCCGGCCAGAAAATCTGGCTTGCATCCACGAAATCTGGTCGCCCACAGAATCTCCGAAAATGCTGCTTATCTCCGATTCGGAATATCGGTCGAACTGAATTCGATCGCCTCGCTGGCACATCCTGGAAATCATTTCGGCCGTCCGATTGATCGGCGTGTTTGGGTCCACTTCGCTGCTGATAACGAGCATCGGCTGTTGTGCCGCTTTCTGGCCCAGCGTGTTTCGAACGAAATACTGCCGCACAAGACTGTTAGTCGCCCAATTGGGTTTCAATATCTCAGCTGGCGAATACTTTGACTGCTGGCTCGGATCGCTGCAAGATTGTGCCACCTGTGGATACAGCTCGATCCCTTTTTCCGTCAGGATTTCTTTCGCTTCGAACTTCGGGTAAACCGTCTTGATCCCGTAAGCCAGAAATAATGGCGTCTCAAAGATCGGAGCATCGGAAGATTCGTAACGCTCCCGCGGGTCGTCCAGCCCGGAAATCGCGACGCTTCCCAGATAGCCCGGATCGCGAATATCACTCTCCAATTCCGCGACCTTAATCACCGCAGGACCACCCTCCCCAATGCCTAGGGCGATCCAGAGGGAAGCCAGCTGGGGCAGTGCGGCTCGCGCTGCCGGAACCGCGTAAATCACGTCCTGAGCATTGGACTCGACATCAGAAAATGCGTTGCGAAAGGCGGTTCCTAATCCCGCGTAGTCGGTCGCCACCACCGCGTACCCAAGCTTGATGTACATCGAAAGATATGGGCCGTGCTGCAGGTCTCTGGCAAGCGATGGACCGCACGCTCGCGCAACGCCATTCAGAGAGTGCGCCCACGCGATGACTGGCCACCCACCTGCCGGCGCCTTTCCATCGGGATAAAGAACCACGCCTGAAGTTGCAGCGTCCTCGCCGCTTGCCGAACGCGAGCGATACAGAATACGAACCGATATCGCTTCCGGCGGCAGATCGTAATCGTCAAACTCCTCCGACCGCATCAAATCGCCCGGCTTCCCGGCAGGAAGTGGATCGGGAACCTCATAGAACTTGTCGAGGGGAAAGTTGCGGCGGACTTCTGAAATCTTCTCCGGCGGTTTTGTTGTTTGACCGAAGGCGGGCTGAAATCCGGCGAGACTCAGAAAAAAGCTCGCGGCGGCCACAGCCAGGAACGCTCGCGCAGTCAATTCCTTCAGCAGTTTCACATCAAAGCCTGATCCTTGGAGCGAAAGCGGGAATATGTCACGCTTTATAGACCATCATCATCGCGAGCACGACCGGCAGGTACAGGACGGTGGCATGAACCACAGTACGCGCGAAGGCCTTCGAGCTCGATTTTATCAGCTTGCTCACGTGATACAGCAGGTAACAACCCGCCAGCAACATCGCGAACAGATAAATAAGTCCTCCGCGGTCAACCAGAGGCAGCAACGTCGTCAGGATCAGGATCACCGTGAAGGCGAGAATCTCAGCCCGAGTGAAGCGGGAATCCAGATCAAACCGCGGCAGCATGCGATATCCAGCCCGCGCGTAATCTTCGCGATACAACAGCGCAATCGCCAGAAAATGCGGGAACTGCCAAAGGAAGACGATCGCAAACAACAGCCACGCATTCCCGCCGATGCCAGCCGAAGCGCCCGCCCAACCGATCAGCACGGGCATGGCCCCGGGAACCGCGCCCAACAGTGTGCAGAGCGCCGTCTTGCGCTTCAGCGGGGTATAGACCAGCAGATACGACAATAACGTCGAGATTGCCAGCAGAGCCGCAAGCCCGTTCACCGCGACAGTCAGATACAATCCGCCGGCGATGCTCAGCAGTATCCCGAACCACAACGCTTCGCGCGCGCTCAATCTGCCCGCTGGCAACGGACGTGAAGCCGTCCGCCGCATCTGCCCATCCCAAACCCGTTCCAGCCACTGATTCAGCGTCGCCGTGCCGCTGGCCACCAGCAGAGTGCCAATTAGCGTGTTGAGCAGGCCGCCGATCCGCAGCGGACCGCGCGACGCGAGATAGTACCCGGCTGACGTCGTCATCAGGATCAGCAGGTTCACCTCGGGCTTGGTGAGAGTGTAATAGTCTCGGAGCTTGGAGTGAATCATGTGCCGGGAACCCGGATTTGCCACCGCGTGCGAGGCTGCCATTCTACCAGTCCTCGCCGCATTCCACATCTTCATCTAAGCGTCGGGTTTGATTTCGCTTATGATGCAAAACAAAGATCATGCCCACCGATCCCAGCGTGGGCGGAATCACCAGGAGAATAATTCCCTCCTTCAGCGCGTGGATCATCTTCGCTCCACTCGACGCCGCCTGTGTGTAGCAAAGCGCACAGCCTTGAGAAAAAGCCGGCAATGCCAGCGCCCCCAGGCACACCAACAGAAGCCCTGCAAGACGAAGAAGCCGCGCCAGTTGGAAGACGGGTCGGTTCACTGAGATACCGCTCCTGCGTTCGGCTGCGAATAAGGCGCGCCGGTGTCCATGCGATTGCTGTCGGTCCAACCGTATTGCATCGCCAGTAACACGAATATCGTAAAGACCAGCACAAATAGCAGGAAGCCGCGCTTCTCCGCCCACAGATGCATGAAAAACAGCAGCGCCAGTCCGGCCTCGGCGATCGCCACCAGCAGCATGCGCGCAAACATGGATCCTGTGCCTACATTCGAATAGGCGATAACGAACTGCAAGGCCGCCAGGACCAGAATGCACAGATAGATGACGATGTATTTGCCCCCGCTGTCGCTGTATCTTGCGGCCGGCTCATGGGCTTGCACATCCAGTGCATCCGACATAGTTTCTCTCCCTTTTGATCTCAATGACCCAAATCCTAAGGACCCGGATCATAAGGACCCGGATCTTAATGACCCAGGTTCAGTAGATAGACCAGCGGTACCACGAACATCCAGACCAGATCGACGAAGTGCCAATACAGGCCCGTAACCTCCAAATCGTCTGCGTTGTAGCGTCCGCCCTTATATCGAATTCCCACCGCGAGGAGCGCAATCACACCGCCGGTCACGTGAAGAAGATGCAGCCCCGTGATGCTGAAGAAAGAGGCTCCGAACAAACTCGTGCCCCACGGGTTGTGAAACATCGTCATGCCTTCCCCGATGAGCCCAAGCCACTCCCGAATGTGCAGCAGGGCAAAAAGGATTCCACCCACGGCGGTAATCATGGTCCAGCGGAATGCTCCGGCCTTGTCGCCCGCTTTGGCGGCACGCACCCCGAACAGCATCGTCAAACTGCTGGTCAGCAGAATGAATGTCATGATGGCTACATTCACGATGCTGTGGAACGGTCTGGGCCAGGTGGGAGTTCCATTCCTCAGGAAACCGTAGGCCACAAGGCAGCCGGCAAAGGTAGCGGCGTCGGCGATGATGAACAGCCAAATCGCCATTTTCTTTGCCGGCACGGAAAATGGGGGAATTCCGGTTACGAGTCCCGGCGCATGTCCTTCCATGGTCAGATCAGCTTGGCTCACGGCGCCTCCTGTCGCTACATCAAAGTTTCGCCCAAATCAACAGCAGCAGATAGATCCACAAAACATCCATAAAATGCCAGTAGCGGGAAGTAGCATCCAGTGTGGTCCGTCGCAGCGAGAGATTTCCCAATTTGCGGATCACACGCACCAACCCGCCCAGTCCGCCCAGCAAGTGCAGCACGTGCGCGGCGGTGAGAACATAGAAGAAAGAACTGCTGGGATTGCTGGCCAAATACAGTCCCTGTGCGCTGAGCTGTCGCCAGGCAACATATTGTCCCGCCACAAACAGCAGCCCCAGAGCCAGCGTGATGTATAGCCAGCGTGCCGGGCTGCTGACGTCGGCTTTGAGGCCTCCCATGAAACCGGCCACGCGACGGCAGGCGATTTCCAGCGTCACGCTGCTGGCAATGAGCACCAGCGTGTTCAGGTAGAGAATCGATGGGATGGTGAAATGCCGCCAATCCAGCGCACCGCCTCTGCGCACAATCAACGCGCTGGTCAGTGCGGCAAACGTCATGGCAATCGCTGCGATGCCGACCCAAATCCCGGTCGACGCCGGAGGCGGCGCGTACTGCACCGCCCGCAGCTTGCCCTGCGGAGGAATCACATTTCCGGAACCTCCGCCCGAATCGAATACCCCGCGCGGTTGACGACGTTCTTCGATCCTTGGCGGTTCGTGAACAGTAGTGGCCATAACTCCCCAAATCCCTTTTTAAGAATTTCCATCCTCAGCGCGAAAATTAAATTGACAGCAGAAATATCGTTACCCGGAAGCGGCTGCACTCCGGTCGCACTACGCTTCCTCGCCGACGCTCTGAATCTTCTCCGGCGAATTCTGCATGACGTAGTCGCCAGTGGATCCCTCAATTCCGTATTGATAAGGATCATGGTAGACAACCGGAAGATGCCCGCCGAAGTTGTCATACGGCGGCGGGGTTGTGGGCGTCGCCCACTCCAGCGAGGTCGCCTGCCACGGATTGTCGGGTGCCTTTTCTCCCCAGAAGCGGCTGTGAATCAGGTTGTAAAGGAAAATGAACTGCGCCGCACCCGTAAGCAGGGCTGCGACCGTGATGAATCTGTGAACCGGAATCAGCGGCTGCAGGTAATCGTCGACGAATGCCTGATACCGGCGCACGTTGCCCGCCAGACCCAGGTAGTGGAACGGCATGAAAATGCAGTAGGCGCCCACAAAAGTCAGCCAGAAATGAATCTTGCCAAGGGTTTCATTCATCATGCGGCCAAACATTTTTGGAAACCAGAAATATGTTCCCGAGAAGATTCCGAAGATCGCCGCCACCGCCATCACCAGGTGGAAGTGTCCGACCACAAAATAGGTTGCGTGCAGCATGATGTCGAGCGAAGGCTGCGCCAGGAAAAATCCGCTCACTCCGCCGCTGATGAACATGGAAATCATGCCCAAGGCAAATAGCGAGGCGGAATTGATGCGCAATCGCGACCCGTACAGACTCCCCAGCCAGATCAGAACGATGATCGTAGACGGAATCGTAATGATCAGAGTCGGGAACGAGAAGGCGATCGAGGAAACCGGGTTCATCCCGCTCACAAACATGTGATGCCCATAGACCATGTAGCTCAGGACGGCGAGCGCGCCCATCGAGTAGATCAGCACTCGATGGCTCAGCATCGGCCGACGCATGTTGGCCGTCAACACGTGCGAAACGATGCCCATGCCGGGCACGATCGCGATGTACACCTCAGGATGTCCGAAGAACCAGAACAAGTGCTGCCAAAGCAGCGTCGAGCCGCCGGCATGAGGCTGTAATTGATCGTTGAGCACCAAATTCGAAGCGACAAAAAAGCTGGTTCCCGCTACGTGATCAAGAATCAGCAGAATGCACGCCGGCATCAGGACGGCAAACGCCGTCAAGCCCATGACAGAGGTGATGAACCACCCCCAGGTGCTCAGTGGCAGGCGCCACAGGCTCATCCCTTTCGTCCTCATGTCGAGCGTGGTGGTGATGAAGTTCAGCGACCCAAGCAATTGGCCCACGCAAAAGATCGCGATCGACGAGGCCCAGAGAACTACGCCCATGCCTTGCCCCGGACCTGCCACCGAACCCACAGCGCTCAACGGCGCGTATTGCGTCCAACCACCCAGAGTCGGCCCGTCGCTGACGAAGAATGAAGCAATCATCACCAGGAAAGCCACGAACGTCACCCAGAACGACATCATGTTGAAGCGCGGGAACGGCATATCCTCCGCCCCTACCTGGATCGGCAGAAAGTAGTTGCCGAACGCTGCGAACGGCGCCGTAGTCAGCACGAAGAAGACCATGATCGTTCCGTGCATGGTCATCAGCTGCAAATAGTATTCCGGCGTCATCACGTCGCCGGGCGCGCCAGTGCTGGAAAGCCAGTGCAGCCCCGGTATCGCCAGGTTCGTCCATCCCAGGTGCAGACGCATCAACCAGGAGAGCACCATGCCCACAAACACGGCCACCAAGGCAAGACCGTAATACTGCTTGCCGATCACTTTGTGATCGATGCTGAAAATGTGCTTCCGAATAAAGCTCGTCGGTGGCGCGTGGTGCGCTACGTGAGCGTGCGCTGAATCGTGCATCGGTTCACCTCGAAAGGGAGTGTCTCCGTCCGGGACGGCACTATTGCAGCGCCGCTTCTTTCTTCAACCAGCTATCGAAGTCTTCCTGCGACATCACGTCTAAATACGCCTTCATGTTGTAATGCCCCAGACCGCAGAGCTGGGTACAAACGATTTCGTATCTGCCGATCTTGGTCGCAGTGAAATGGATCGCCAGATCCAGCCCTGGGACAAAGTCCTGGTGGATGCGCAACTCCGGCACATAGAAGGAATGCCCAAGATCTTTCGAATGCATGAGCAATTGGATCTCGCGGTTCACCGGAATCGCCATTTCGGCGGTAACGATGTCATCTTTCGAGGCGGCATCGTGGGTTGTATCCAGGCCGAAGAAATTCTCGTTGGCTTCACTGATCATGTCAGGATGGAGAGGCCCGAACTTGCCATCGGGCCCCGGATAGCGGAAATAGAATGCAAACTGCCCTGCCTGCACTTGAATCGGCATGGCATTGGGGGAGGGGGGACTGAGATAAATGCTGGCCCAGGCCTTGGCTCCGAAAGCGCCAAGCGCCAGAACTTCCGTTCCTACCAGAAGAAACGCCGCGATCACCAAACCCATGGCGCCGCCCGGAAAATTCTTGATCTTTTCTCCCGGACGCGGCTTCGAGTACTTCCAGATAAAAATGGCCAGCAGGATCTGCGATGCCAGAAACGACAGCCCCGCTTCCGCCATCGTCTCCGACATCTGCTCGTCGATCGGCTGTCCGTGCGTGGAAATATCCTGCGGCAGCCACCACGTATGCCGCACAATGGGAATCGCCGAAACGATTGCAATCACAATGATCGTAATTGCAAAAATTTTCGCCATGTTGCCCTCAGTTACGGGATGTTGTTCGCCAACTTCTTCAACTCGTCATGAAGCGATAAAACGGCACCGGCGCGCATGCGGGCACACCGATCCCGTGTAGGTTTCTAATGCTTGCTCACGCGACCGATCGCGCAGCCACGGGACCAGCAAACGAAGAAATGGCAGCAGCTTCGTTGTCATGGATATCGAAGACGCTGGACAGTCTCGTCATATGGAGCAGGTCGCTCACTCTTTTGTTGAGATTAGCCAGCTTGAGTTGACCACCTTTGTTCCGAATTGTGGTGTGGGTCTTAACCAGCTCCCCCATGCCAGAGCTGTCGATATAGTTGACCTCGCTCAGGTTCAAAACTATCTGCTTATTCTCTTTCTCTACCAACTCGCGCACGATGTCGCGCAACATTACATTGCCTTCACCTAAGGTGATTCTTCCGCTCACATCTATTACGACAACGTCTCCAACCTCGCGCGTCTTAGTTTGCATTTTGACCGGCGTTGTGTTCTGCATGCCCATGCCGAGGCGGTCGAGGATCTCGCACGCCACGCTCGCGGTTTGCTGCGATTCGGATCGGACCACGATGAGCGAACGGCCTTCCTTGAGCACCTCCCGGAAGAAGGCAACATCCTCGGAACACTTATCTTCGGGCGTCGGCTGAGGTGCTTGGCCGTCGTGCGAGGCCACGGCCCCAAGGCCCGCGCCAGCACCCGCTCCCGCAAGGCCAAGCAGTGCAGCAGCACCAAAACCAAGCGCGAATACTGGCCCGATGCCCGGAAGCAGCAGGGTCGCAGCTACAACGCCTGCGGACATGCCGGCAGCTCCGCCAACAAAACCTCCGACCGTTGCGCCGAATTCTTTGGAGACAGTCTCCGCTTCGGTACGGGAGCGGGTGAGATAAACGATTGAGTCTTGCGGCACCCCATGCTTCCGCAGCTCGCGCACTGCTTCCTCGGCGTGGTCACGCGACGCAAACACCCCAATTGCAGTTTCCATAACGCCTCCAAGTACAACTAAAATCTGAAGATTCTATCAGGCCTCCGCTAATTTTTTTCGTATCTTCTTTACTTTGCCGTGAAGGTGAAATCCGCCTTGGCCGCTTGTCCCGAAGCCACCGTTACTTTGGCGGTCTGTGTGCCATACACCTCCTGCCATGCAGTGACGGTGTAGCTGCCCGGTGGCACGTTCTTGATCGTGTAGTTGCCGTCGGCATCGGTCGTGGCGTAGGGCCCTTTGACTACGGCAAACCAGCCGTGCATCCAGGGATGAATGTTGCATTTCACTTCGATCATCTCCGGAGCCTTCCAGCTCTTCTCGACCGGGGGCGCTCCCGGCGGCTGGGACTGGTTCCATGGAATATTTCCTGTCATCGGATTGGGATTCGGGTGAATGTTGTGAGCGGTATTGTCGCTGGTCACTACCTTGAAAGTCTGGCCTACGTCCATCGCCAACACGTGCGGTGTGTACAGGCAGTTTTTCTGATCGAACACCGGAATCGCGGTCGGCTTCTCGGCCAGGTCGTTGGGGCTCAGGCCCTCGGACATATATAGGACCACATTCTCCAGCCCCCCACCGTTGCCAACCACAACGTTTTCGAGTTTCGGTGTGTTGTTGGCGTTGGCCTTGACACAGTACGGATCCTTCGACATGTCAATGCCCTTCATGTGCGGAGGCGTACCGTTCAGCTTCACTGATCCAGTGATCGATCCGTCTCCAGCAGCTTTGACCTTCGGCCCCACGAGCACGGCGCCGATGCAGATCAGAATCATGACAAGTATCGTTGCTGCCAACTTATTTGGATGATGCGCATTCATTGACTTTCTCTCCTGATAGCGTTGGCTGGTCTTGAAATTATTGTGAGAGTTTCAACGCGTTCAGCGGCTTCAAATTGAGTTGCTGCGCGATTTCCTTCTCCCGTTTGTTGTATTCATTGTTCGGCTGCAGAGTTCGCAGAAAGAACACCAGATCCCAGGCTTCGTCTGGTTTGATGTTGTCCGCGAACGACGGCATCGGCGTTCCATCCAAGCCGGTCATGAAGATGCGGTAGATGTCCTGATCGGTCGAGCCGCACTTGGGACGCGAGCCGTCGCTAAAGTTGTAGGGCGCGATGGCACGGCCCTGATCGTCAGTCAGAGTCGAAGCGGAAGGTCCGTTGGCCTGGCCAGTCACGCCGTGACACTTCCAGCATTGCACCCGCGCGAAGACATCCTGTCCGGCTTTGACCCGCTCCGGAGTGACCTCCGGTTCGGTAGGAATCGGGATGGGCGCTCCCGGCTTTTCGCCCACGAACCGGGGAGAAAAGTGTTTTACCCAGGCGACGAGGTCGACTCGCTCCTGCTTGGTGAGGACGTTCCAGATAGGCATGGCGGAGCGGTCCAGACCACGACCGATGGTGTCATACAGATCCTGATCCGTTGGCAGCGTTCCAGTTGGAGTGGAACGGCACTTAAATATGCCCAACTGAAAATCGCGGGGCTTGGGCCACATTGGTGGATCCAGCCATTGCGCCACTTCGCCATTTCCATCGCCCAGATCCCCATGGCACCCGACACAGTAGCGGCGATAGTCATACTTGACAGTGCTAGAACTCGCGTGTCCGGTGAGATTCCCGACGTGGCTTTCCGTGTTCAGGCGCGAGTCAATATCTTCTGTTGTAAGCTGCGCCGACGAAGCTAGCGGAAATATCAAGACCCCCAACAGACTCAGACTGATGCACCACCCTTGCAGTCTTGTTAGCATCTCATCCCTCTCCAAGTCCGAACTCTAGAAGTCGAAGTCTAGGCCCAGCAAAAGCTCGCTTGTGTTGGTGTTGGTGCCTACAGGGCCCGTACCAATCTGGTGAAAGACGTTGAATTCGCTCTGCAAAGCCATACCTGCCCGACTGGTCATAAACGGGTTGTAGCGAATCAGAACGTCATAGTTGTTGATATTTCCTAAGTTGGAAGGGGAAGGGCCCGTAAGTCCGTTCGGACCTGTGAAGCCGGCCACATAGTTCGGACCGTTTGCCTGCCGTGACATGCGCTCCGCCTCATATTCGCCAATAAAGATCAGCTGCGGACTGTACACGTACCGAGCTTCCAACGTGTACCCGTTCCAGGTGGGCGCCTGCGATCCGATGGGAAGAGTCGTGCCGGGAGTGCTGTTGGGCAGGCAGGTAGGCGGACAGCCTGGAATTCCGTTCTCAGCGCTGCCGGGGTTAATGGGGTTGCCGTAACCCTGACCAAACCAGGCATTATCCGCGCCATGTTGGGTTACGAGGTTTACGTCAAAGTGGGGGCCGAAGTAGAACTGCCCGGTGAAGCCCTCGCGGCTGAAACCTTTGTTTTGAATGCCCGATCCGGCGATCGGCGTACCGCTGGACGTCCGATAGTAAGTCGCCGCCTCTCCCACAAAGGCGTAGGCACCCAAGCGATCGACTCCTAACTTCCCCATATCAATTCCCTGATCGAACGTGAAGAACCCGTTGTACGAGTTAGCGCCCGTAATCAGGTTCTCGTTGCCGTCGCTGGAGGTGAGCAGAGCGGCTGACACTCGGGTCCGGTCGTCATAGGAGTGTCCCATATACTCCATACCGAGCTGGTTGGAGCCCATCTGGCCGAAGATGTTGCCGTCGCCGACGGGAATAAAGTGATACGTCTGATAAATTCCGCCATTTCCGGTGAGCTGGACCATGCGTTTCTCAGATAGCAGGTTGTTGAGCTCGAACCGACCCATCTTGATGTTCAGCCAGGACGAACCAAACAGGTTGTCGAAGCGCGCCATCACCGTCTCAAAGTGGAAGGTGGCGGTCGAATCCGAGGAAGGCAGAACGTAGAACGAAATATTCTTCTCCAGTGTCCCGCCGGTGTGGAAGTCGAGGCCGCTCAAGTCAAAACCGGTGCTGGTGACGCGCTGAACTGCGAGCGTTCCTTCAGGAAGCGTGGTAGTTACGCCCGTGTAGGTGTCGACAGCGTTGAGGCTGCTCACCCGGTGCCAAATGGGCGTGATGCGGAACGTTACCGGCCAGTATGACGGGTTCTGCCAGATCGGAGCATCGTGATCGTTCATCAGCTGATAACCGTTGTCTCGGAACTTCAGCCCAAAGTTGTTCAGTATCGGCCAAGTCTCGTGACAGGCCGAACAGCGCAGACCGTACTTTCGAGCAAACGCCGGCAGAGCATTCGCCGAAGGCGTCACGCTCAAGAACAAAATCATCAGACCCAATGCTGCAGTCGCAAAGCTCTGCACACACGACAATCTGCGGGCGCACATCCGAATGCCGATACGCATCCTGACCTCCTAGCCGTTAGGTTTTGCTGCGCCAGTACTGAATCCCCATTTGCAGAAAGGAGAGAACTGCTGAACATCCTACGTTCGAAAGCGACATGACCTTCCCACCGAAGGTCATACCACCGTACCGGGGACGCATCCTACTACTCCCCGCTCTTCCCTTGCAAGATTTTTTTTACAGAATTTTTACAGCTGCTAGAAAATCGTTTCGGCTTTTGGCAGCCCGCCTGCGCTAGTTGACAGCCCTCGCCGAGTTTGAGAATGTTTCTTGCCGGAAGGCTGAAACCTGTGGAAAAGTCGCTGGCTCAACTTGGCAGGTCGCGCATGGTGGGTCATTTCCCTGCCTGCAAAATCCGGACTGCCGTTACTTCGGCGCTCCTTTGCATGTTGCCCGCCCTGTTTCTCGCCGATGCTCCTCGTGCTGCCGCCCGAGAAAAAGATGGCATTCAATATGGCGCCGGCCTCATCACCAACGTCCCTTTCCCCGAAGATCAGGTCGTTCAAGTCGTCCGCGATGTGGTTCGAAACGGCATCATTCGCGGCACCAAGGAATACAACAAAGATCCATACGTTTCCGGCGCAATCAGTGTCTCGTCCACCCACCTCTTCCCAAAGTGGGAAGAAGGCGGCCAAGTCTTTTATAAGGAGCGCGAACACGCACTCGATCCACAAAACTTCAAAGACAGCAGCGACGTCGGCACCCTGATCGTTCGCTATGTGGTCCAGCCCCAGGGCGACAAGCACACTGTGCTTCAGATCAACGCCCTTTTTGTCGAGGAGTTCCGCCACAGCGTGCATCAGTCCAACGGCTCGGTGGAAAGCGAAGAGTACAAAGACATTCACGACCGGCTCGATCAGATCAGCAACATGGAGGCGGAAACCGCCGAACTGCAGCGCGAGAAAAAACAGCGCACATCCGGCGCAACCGGATACAGTTCTTCCCAGTCGCCCGACACCGGGGAAACTCCCACGCAAGAGGTCTCACTGGCGGAAGCCCAAGCCACCGCCAATGCCCTTCCTCAAACCTTGGACGAGCGCGTCAAGCAGTTGCGCCACCAAGTGGAGCGCATGGTCAAGGCCCCCGGCGCCGCTCTCAAATCTGCCCCGTTCCACACGGCAACTACGCTGCAGTCGTTGCCTGCGGGCACGGAAGTTCTGATCGTCATCGACACTACATACTGGCTGGGCGTCGAAACGCACGATGGTCAGCACGGTTGGGTTCTGCGCGACGAACTGGATTCAATGCCATGAATTTTCACTTAGCGTGGCGCAATCGCGTGGTCCTGCGCGCGTCAATGTTGGGCGTGTTTCTCAGCCTGTGCACGTTTTCCCTGGCCCAGGCTGGCGCGGCCGAGCGCGTTTTCTCCCAGCCAAAAACCATCCTGGAGAATGCTCTCAAAAGCATGCGGGCTAATCTCGCCGGACGCCTGCCCACCTTGGACGGCTTCGCCGGCCCGAGCGCCCATCCGCTCGATCAGTACCAGCGTGGCTACTTCGAAGTGAGCGTGCAGATTGCTCCCATACCCTCCGGGGGGTCGCTGGTCCACGTCAACGCCAAGATCACCGCATGGTATACAGATCCCGCAGGGCTGCACTCGGGCTATCAGCTTTTGCCATCGAATGGCCGCATCGAAGCCGATCTGCTCGATCAACTCGCCGATCAACTCGCACTCAACACCGAAGCGCCCGAGAATGCACCACCGTCGAACGCACAGATGCCAGCACCCCGAGCCAGGCAAGGTGGAGGTTCGGCTGAATCCGCGACCCAACCTCTACAGCCACGCGCTTCTGTGTCATCGCAATCTGGAACGCTTGCTCCGGCCGGTCAGGCCGGCTCCTCGGACACCGATGAACGACTGATCCCGGCTCCTTCCGCCAACTTTCCCCAGTCGGGAAGTTTTTCGTCCTCACTCTCTCAAGGTCTGGCTCAACAGGCAGCCGCCCCTGTGAAAACCAATGTCGCCAAGACCGATAGCGCCTTAGAAACTGAAGCCCAGGGACTCGCAGAAATTCTCAAGAACCAGTCGCATCCAAAGAATCTCGTCGCCGTAAAGAAATCGGGCACGCCCATCGTTGCCACGCCCAGCCTCACCGCCAAAACATTCTTTCTGGCCAGCATGCACGATGAGTTCGAGATGCTCGACTTCAATCAAGACTGGGTCCACATTCAGATTTCCGGTTTGTCGCGGGGATGGGTCTGGCGCGACAGCGTCGAGATGCCCGACGGCATTCCCGACACAGCTACTCAAGCCGCGACGCCGCTGACCGCTGCCGATGTGTTCCGCGTGATGCGCGAGGAATCCGCTCAATTCCCCGGAGATTGGCCGGCGCTGCGCGGCAAGAACGTAAAGATTCTTACCGTTCAGAAGATTGATGAAAACGCCAAGACCGGCGGGCCTGAGGACAAACTGGCCTTTTCCAAATATCTCCTCGACAAAACCTACACCGAACTGATCAAGCAAAAGCAGGACCTTGCCGGCATTGTGCTGGTCTTCGACTCGGCCGACGGCGGCATGGTCGCCGCCACCGTCACCGCCCTGCAGCAATGGAAAACAGGAAGTCTTTCCGACTCCGCGCTGTGGCACGACTGTTTCTTCGATCCGCCGGAGACTTTTGCTGTGTCCGCTTCTCCCACAGGTCAGTAAAATCCGAGCATCGTCAACCACACTCCAATTATGCTAATCTGACCGTTGCAGGTCCGGTTTTCCCTCCTGACTTTGGAAAACGATCGGAGTATCGATGCGATCCTTGAGCGCGCAACGTGTGGGGCTTGCGCGCTTTCCGTCAAGAACTGAACCGCGTTCCCTTTAGATCGTTTTGACATCACCAACCATGAGCACGATGACTTTGCCTCTCTCGGCTCTGCGAGCTCGGGTCAGTTCTGTTTTCCGGGATTACGCGGAACTCACCAAGTTGCGCGTGACCACTCTGATCGTCATGACCGCGTGGTGCGGGTATTTTTTCGGGGCTCACCAGGCAGGCGTCCCCTGGTTTAGCTCTGGGCTATTGCATGCGCTGCTCGGCATTGGCCTGGTCTCCAGCGGCACCGCAGCTTTGAACGAAGTCATGGAATATGATGTCGACGCCCGCATGCGACGCACCGCGCAGCGCCCCATTCCTGCCGGTCGAATGTCTCTGCTGCATGCCGGGATTGTCGGCGTAATCGCCGCTGTTGGCGGATCGATTTATCTCGCCATTTTCACCAATCCCCTGACCGGCTTGCTTACCTTCCTGACTTCCGTCGTCTATCTTGCTGCTTATACTCCACTGAAGCGCATCTCGGCGATCTGCACGTTCGTGGGCGCGTTCCCTGGCGCCATGCCCGGAGTTCTCGGCTGGACCGCAGTTCGCGGCCGCCTCGAATGGGGCACGCTCGTCTTATTCGCCATCCTCTTTATCTGGCAGTTTCCCCATTTCTTCTCCATCGCATGGCTCTATCGCGAGGATTACGCCAAAGGCGCAATCCGCATGCTGCCAGTCGTGGAAGAAGATGGCCGTTCCACAGCGCGCCGCATCATTGTGTACTCACTGACGCTGATTCCGATCAGCATCATTCCAAGCTTCATGGGTATGGCCGGCAGGATTTATCTCGTCGGCGCCGTCGTGCTGGGCTTGTCGCTGTTGTATTTTGGCGTTCGCCTCGCCTTCCTGAATCTCCCACTTGCGACCGCGCAGTCCAAGATGCGCGCGCGACACGTCCTGCAAGCCACAGTTATCTATCTTCCACTGCTCTTCGCGCTCATGATGAGCAACTCCGTGAGACCGTAGCAACTTAGTGTGAGGACGAACGCCCTCGTCCGGGGCCCCCAGCCGGTGCGGTTTTCGCCGGATGGGGTGGTCGACCGCCCCGAGAGCGAAGCGAGCGTTGGGGTGCCCCACTTCTCCCTGTTGTTGCGAGAAGTGGGAGTACGGACTTCGCTGAAACGCGCTACAAACGTACACTCACGCATTCGCTAAATAATCGTAAAATGCACTGGGACTGAAACGTTGAATCTCTCCGAAGATCCTCATCGCCGCCTGAATCCGCTCACCAACGAATGGGTTGTGGTTTCTCCGCATCGCACCAGGCGTCCCTGGCAAGGCGATGTCGCGCCAGTGCCCGCCGCCGCGGAGCCCGACTACGACCCCAACTGTTATCTCTGTCCGGGCAACGAGCGCGCCGGAGGCATTCGCAATCCCAACTACGCGTCCACGTTCGTTTTCGACAACGATTTCGCCGCGCTGAAACCCGGCCTACCACCCGGCATTCCTCGCGAACGTTTCGACTTCGAGGCCAGAGGATTGCTCGTCGCCGAATCCGAGCCGGGCATCTGCAGGGTTCTCTGCTTCTCGCCCAAACACAATCGCACCCTCGCTACGATGGCCTTCGATGAAATCGAGACCGTGGTCGAGACCTGGCGGCAGCAATTCCGCGAACTAGGCAATGTCGATTTCGTCAATCACGTGCAGATCTTCGAAAATCGTGGCGCCATGATGGGCGCCAGCAATCCCCATCCCCACTGCCAGATCTGGGGCACTTATTCGATCCCGCAAGAGCCGTCGAAAGAACTCGCCGCGCAATACACATATTTCAGCAGCTGCGATCGCTGCCTGCTCTGCGATTACGTCGATCTGGAACGACGGGAAAAAGTCCGCATCGTCGCAGAGAACGCCCGTTTTCTCGCCGTCGTTCCTTTCTGGGCGATGTGGCCATTCGAAATTCTGATCTGCAGCCGCACTCACATTGGCAGCATGAATGAATTCACCACCGACGATTCACGCCAGTTGAGCACCATGCTGAAGCAGGTGATTTCGACTTACGACAAACTGTTCTCTGTTCCCTTCCCTTACACGATGGGATTTCATCAATCCCCGACCGATGGCGTCGATCATCCCGAGTGGCATTTCCACGCGCACTTTTATCCGCCGTTGCTTCGCTCGGCAACTGTTAGGAAGTTCATGGTCGGATTCGAAATGCTGGGCACCCCGCAACGCGACATCACGCCGGAAACTGCCGCTGAGCGCCTGCGCCAGGCGGCCGGAGGATAAATTGATCTTCCACTCCCTCACTCTGACGGAACCTTCAAAAACCGGTAAAGCTTCAAAGGTTCCTGAGAAAACTAAGCTAATGAACGAGGGTGCCCCATGTCTCGCCGCTCTTGCGAGACACGGGAATCACACAGCGCTGGAAAAGTCCCATATCGCGTTTACCCGACCGGTGGCCGCACTACTCGCCCTGATTCTCTGCGCCTCCCACGTGCTTCCCGCTCAGCAAGCACCACCCGCGCTCACCGCCGAGCAGGATCATCAACGCATCATGGATTTGCTGCACATCAAATCTTTGCGCCGCGGCCCCGACGGCGATCCGAAAACGCCCAACGCCGCCAACTCCGACGAATCCAAAGTGCGCCCCTACGTCTTGCCCGACCCACTGCAATTCAATAGCGGCAAGCGTGTCACTACCGCCGAGGAGTGGTGGAGCGAGCGCCGTCCCGAGATCGTTGAATATTTCGATCGCGAAGTCTATGGCCGCGTCCCCGCTGACACTCCGAAAGTGAATTGGGAAGTAAAAGGCACAAAACGTGAAATGGCCGGAGACGTTCCCGTCCTCACCAAAGAACTCATCGGCCATGTCGACAACTCGACCGATCCCGCAATCACGGTCGACATTCGGCTGTGCCTGAGCACTCCCGCGAATGCAAAAGGTCCCGTGCCGGTCATGATGGAGTTCACCCTCAGCCCCGAGATCCTCGCGGCCCTGATGCAGCGTTTTCCGCAGCTGCAATCAAAAGGGCCAACGTGGCAACAGCAGCTTGCCGCCAAGGGATGGGGATACGCCACGCTCATTGCGACCAGCATTCAAGCCGACAGCGGAGAAGGTCTCAGCGCAGGCATCATCGGCCTCACCAATAAAGGTCAGCCTCGCAAACTCGATGACTGGGGCGCTCTGCGCGCCTGGGCCTGGGGCGCAAGTCGCGCGCTCGATTATTTCGAGACCGACAAAGATGTCGACTCCAAGCACGTCGGTATCGAAGGCTTGTCGCGTTATGGCAAGGCCGCGCTCGTCGCGATGGCTTACGATCCGCGGTTTGCGATCGGGTTCGTCGCATCCTCGGGCGCGGGCGGAGCAAAACTTCTTCGCCGCAATTTCGGCGAGCAGGTCGAGAATCTCGCCTCGACCTCTGAATATCACTGGTTCGACGGCAATTTCCTGAAATACGCCGGCCCGCTCGCCGTGGACGACTTGCCCGTCGACGCGCACGAACTCATCGCTCTCTGTGCCCCGCGCCCAGTCTTTATCAGCAGCGGATCGCAGCAGGTCGAAGGCGGTTGGGTCGATGCCAAAGGCATGTTTCTCGCAGCCGTCGGCGCTGGCCCAGTCTATCGCTTGCTCGGCAAAAACGATTTAGGAACAACCGAACTCCCACCGGTCGAAACTGCGCTGATCAGCGGCGACATCGCCTTCCGGCAGCATACCGACGGTCATACGGCTGGCCCGAACTGGCCGACATTTATCACATTCGCCAGCAGATATTTCCCATCGGATGAGACTTCGAAACCGGCCGCCGGTCAACAGGCACCCAGCGCGGATTTTTCCCTTAAACTCACGGCCGACGATGTCCTCGAAACCCACGGCCTAAGCGTTCTTCTGTTTCACAATTCCTATCATCCCGTTTTCGGCGACGAAAAAATGAGCGGCATGGAAATCATCCTGCACGACCAGCGCATTGCCACCAACGGCGATGTGCGCCTGTCTCCCACTCCAGCGCAATGGGATCCGATCCCTGAATTCCGCGAGCGAACCCGTGGCCCTGAGCCGGACTCCATCGCTGCGTCGTGCACCTACGCCAAGCAAAACCTGAGCTATCACATCGAACTCGAGCCTGAACCCGGGGGGCTGCGCGTCACCGTTCAACTCGACCATCCTTTGCCCTCGGATCTGGTCGGCAAAGCCGGCTTCAATCTTGAATTCCTGCCGACTGCATACTTCGGCAAGTCCTACATGCTCGACGACGCCACGGGAATTTTTCCCCGTCATCCCGACGGTCCCATGTCCAAACAAGCCGATGGATCGATCCAGCCTGTTCCTCTCGCTACCGGACATTCCATCGTTCTTTCCCCCGAAGATCCGCTGACTCGCGTTAGCATCTCTTCCGAAAACGAACCACTGGCGCTCTTCGACGGCCGCAATCAGGCACAGAACGGGTGGTTCGTCGTCCGCAGCCTGATTCCCGCCAACCGGACGAAAGATGTCGTCGTCTGGCACATTCATCTCAACGCCATTCCCGGATGGCGTCGCGCTCCCGTCGTTGCCTACAACCAGGTTGGATACACGCCTGATCGAACCAAGCTGGCCGTCATCGAACTCGATCCACTTTATGATCCGCCTCAAACCGCGCGCGTGCTGCGGCTTTTGCCGTCAGGCGGATACGAAGAAGCCTTTTCGGGTAACGTCAAACCCTGGGGCAAGTGGATGCGCTACAACTACGCCCGCTTCGTTTTTTCCTCGGTGCACGAGCCTGGAATTTATGTAATCGAGTTCGCCGGGCAGCGCACCGGCCCATTTCGCATCGCGAAAAACATTTATGACGGAATCTGGTTGCCTTCACTCGAAACTTATCTCGCCGTGCAAATGGATCACGTCAAAGTCCGCGAAGCGTACCGCATCTGGCATGGTGCTTCGCACCTAG
>JASHQK010000247.1 GCA_030039195.1 Candidatus Sulfotelmatobacter sp. | reverse complement strand
GTTTCCCATGATCATGAACAGTACCCGACCATCCGTCTTGGACAGCTTGACGACGGCCAGTCGACTGAACCCTTCTTCGAATGGCGGAGCCAAGATTGCTCGCGCGATTGTAAAATCTCGTGGAAGGCCGGGTATGCGTGCTGAACGCCAGCCTACTCATAGCGGAGGGCTACTGCGGGATCTACTGAAATCGCACGATGCGCAGGAATTATGGTCGCCGCGACACTCACACCTGCTACAAGGAGCCCCACGGCAGCAAATGTCCAGGTATCCGTGACAGACACCCCAGAGATTTGACTGGCGAGAAAACGAGTCAACGCGTAGCTGCCCAACAAGCCTAGAGTGATGCCTGCCGTAGCCCGGTATAGGGTATGCGCGAGCACAAGATACAAAATATCCGGCTTTTGTGCTCCCAGCGCCGCCCGTATACCGATCTCCCGAGTCCGCAGCGACACCGCATAGGCTACCACGCTATAAACACCGATAACGACTAGTGTGAGGCCAGCAGTGGCGAACCCAATAAAGATCGCCAATTCAAATTCTGGGCCACGGTAGAAGTCAGTTAGGGAGCCTTCGAGCGTTCCTGTCGAGGCAATACTGACCGTAGGATCAGCGACCTTGACTTGTTGCTCAATCGTTTTCCACAGAACATTTGGATCAACAGTGGTTCGGGCCAAAAACGTGCGCCAACTGTATCCCTGAACGCTATAGGGTATAAAAACCTCAGGCAGCGCTTCCCACAGGCGACTTTCATTGTTGCGCGTTTTGTGGTCCTGCACAGTCCCAACGATTTCAAAGTATGTATCGTGTGGTGCATCCAGAAAGCTGCGGTCAAGTGCCTGCAATTTGACTCTGCGACCAATTGCATCTTCATTTGGGAAAAACTGACGTGAAAAAGCTTCATTGACAACCATTACGTTGCGCGCGCTCGCTGTGTCGTCCTCGGTGAAGAGCCTTCCCCTGATCAAGGGCAGATGTATTGTTCGAAAGTACCCTTCGCTCACTGCCTGAAATCTGGTCTCCCACCGTTCAGTATGGGGCTTACCAGGAATCTTGACGTCGCTCTCTTCATCCAGCAGAGGTGGCGGATATACACATTCAGCAGCCGCCGACACCCCCGGTGTCGAACTTAGACGTTCCAACAAATCACGCGTCAGCGAATTCTTCCTTTGTCTCGACCCAGGAACATCCGTGTTATATGTCTTGGGCAGGTCCAAGCGAAAAAAAAGAACATTCTCCGGATCGAACCCCAAATCCACCCTCGTAAGAACAAAGAAGCTCCGTAGCAAAAGCCCGGCACCGATGAGGAGGACAATCGACAAAGCAACTTCACTAGCCACAAGAAACGATCGAAGTGCTCCGTGCCGGAAGCTGTCACCGGTTCCGATTCGACTGCTGCCGAGCGTCACTGGCAGGCTATAGCGCATCAACTGAATTGCCGGAGCGGTACATGACACGATGGCCGTTAATACCGCCAAACCTATCGCAAGGAGAAGTACCGGCGTGTTCATGCGAATCACAGTCGCATCAGGCAGGGTTCCAGGAGGTATTAGAGTCACGACTACTTTCAAAGCAAAGTATGCCAAAATAAATCCCACTCCAGCCGCCAACGTCGCGATCACCAAGCTTTCCGCCACCAACTGCTGGATCAGACGGCTGCGAGATGCCCCAAGACTGGCTCGCACTGCCAATTCCTGCTGGCGGTTAGTCGCTCGCGTCAACAGTAAATTGGCCACATTCGCACAAGCGATTAAGAGCAGCAGAAAAACCGCGGCGATTAATGCATACAGCGCGTCTTTGAATCCTCCGATTAAGCCGTCAAGCCACTTCTGGGCCACGACGTCGAATTCTTTTGCAGTGCCCTGAATGCCACCGATGTTAGGCAACCGGTGCGCTATGACGTCGAGGTCCGCCGCAGCTGCCTGTACGCTGATACCTGGCCTAAGACGCCCAATGATCTGGGCCCCTCCACGTAGAGAATAGCGGCTAGGGTCAGGGCTTTCCGGAAGCCAAAAACTTGCCTCGAAAGCGTCGAACTCCCGAGGCATAATTCCAACCAGCGTTGTAGGTGTCCCATCCAGAACAAAGATCCTACCTACGATGTTGGGGTCCCTTTGAAAACCTCGCTCCCAAAACCTGTAGTTCATCACGAATACGGGGGGTGCTCCTGATTTGCCGTCCTCGGGCGTAATCGTTCGACCCAACAACGCAGGTACTCCCAAGTATTCGAAAGTATTGGCAGTTACTGTAGCTCCGAACGGCCAGTATCGCGCAATGCTACCGTCCTCGTGCATAGCGCGGACGCCACTGTACGCGATGATGTCTTCGAAAACGCGGTTTCCTTCGCGAAACGCCCGTACTTCATCAGGTGAAAAATGCTTGAGCGTCTTCCATTGACCTTCATTCGTCAGATTGCGTAATTCGAAAACCACAGACCGATTGAAATCCTTATAGGGAAGAGCGTGGACAAAAACGTTGTATACAATCGCAAAAACAACCGTCGATGCACAGATCCCCAGTGCCAAGGCGAGAATCGCGACAACAGAGGCGCCGGGATCTTTGCGGAGAATGCGCAGAGAATAGCGGAAATCACAAATGATGTCCTCTAGCGATGGTTGCCAATACACCCGGGACCTCCTGTTCCACGTTCCAACGTGCCTGCTCTTGTAGCAGTACGAGCGACGATCTATTAATTGCAGACAAAAAATCCAAATTGTCGGCGAGGAGCATGATGGTTTATGTAACCAGGCCGTTACACTCAGAATGCCTGCCGATGGGATTGACTCAAGTGGCGATCTCGTCGGAGCCCGGTCCGATCCACTTGCCGCAATGGCTTTCCCGCTTCTAGACATCTTCATGTTCGCTGCCTTATTTACGGCTGCGTACTTGTATCGGCATCGTGGCGCCATCCACAAGCGTCTCATGCTACTTGCTCTAACGGGAGCGCTTATGCCCGCTCCTATTGCGCACCTTACGG
>JASHQK010000246.1 GCA_030039195.1 Candidatus Sulfotelmatobacter sp. | reverse complement strand
CCCTACGCAATGGACCGATTTCGCTCCTCGCGTCGGTCTGGCTTACTCTCCTAATTCTGCCGATGGCTTACTCGGAGCGATTTTCGGTAGTTCCGGCAAGAGCAGCATTCATGCAGGAGTGGGCCTCTTCCACACGGCAATTGAGGGCCTCTCGGCGGGAATCATGAGTGCGAACGCTCCGTATGGATACGACTACGACAGCGTCGGTGGACATCCGATGTTCAACGAACCGTTTGTATCGGCGACTACAGGATTGTCAAACGGACAACCGTTCCCCTCGCCGATGCCACCATTCGGAGCCTCCGCTTCGCATCCCAACACAACGGTCGACTGGTTGAAGTACACTCCGATCACGGGCGATCCGGCTTTCTATAACCGCAATGTGTCTCCGTACTCAGAAACCTACAACGTCTCCGTGGAACGGGAGCTTCCCGGGACGGTGTTCTTGCGCCTGAGCTATGTTGGATCTCAGGCGCACCACCTACTGGTGCTCACCTCGGCCAATCCCGGTAATGCAGCTTTGTGTCTGAGCGTTAGCCAACCCTCGCAAGTGCTGCCCGGTACACCCACCTGCGGACCTTTTAGCGAAGGCGGAGTCTTTACCAAAGCGAACGGTTCGACTGTCCAGGTGCGCGGACCATTCAGCTCTGCCTTCGATGGAATCACCTATCAGAAGACCATCGGATCTTCCAACTACAACGCATTCGAAGTCTCACTCCGCCACAGCGGGAAATCGCTTGAAGTGATGGCGGGCTACACCTACGGCAAGTCGCTCGATGATTCATCCAGCCTTTCAGAGCCCGTCTATCCAATGGGCGCAAGTCTCACAAGGGCGATATCGGCCTTTGATCTACGGCAGAACTTCGTCGCAAGTTACCGATATCAGATTCCTATTCAATCGCTCTTCCATGCCCAGAACAGGTTGACCGGCGGTTGGTCCATATCGGGCATCACGCGATTTTCAACCGGCCTGCCCGTCACGCTCTACAACAACACCGATAGCTCCTTGTTGGGCAGCATGCCAAACGGCATCAACAACAATGGCGTTGATACCCCCTACTACATTCCCGGGAACCTTGAGATCAACACCGACCCACGAAACGGACGGGCCGCATTCAACACGTCGCTGTTTCCTTCCAACGTGACTCCTTACCTGGGTCAGCTAGGGAACGCGCGACGACGCTTCTTCTATGGACCGGGACTCAACAACTTCGATATCGCACTGCAAAAGGACGTGCAGATCAGCGAAGCAAAGACACTTCAATTCCGGCTGGAGACTTTCAACACCGTCAATCATGCGCAGTTCTTCGGACCTGCAGCTGTGAACGGCAACATCAGCAGCATCGGTTTTGGCGAGATCGTGAATGCCGATTCGCCGAGGCTCGTTCAAGTGGCCGCCAAATTCCTGTTCTGAAACGCGTCGGAACGAACCATTCGTCTTACACAACGTTTCCGATCAAGGCTAGCGACCATCCCCCAAAGAACACACAACCGCTGAATTGCGGCCCGATAAAAGAATCCGGCGAAAGTGGTTGCTTCTGGAACCTCCAGCCCGTTTGTAGCCGACTTTAGATTGCTGACCTCAACCAACGGTCCGTCAGAGTGGTGTGAGACGCCGGTCATGGCCCGAAATATAATGACGCTCACATTGATGGCATGACCTTCCTTGACGAAATCGCATGAATATAGGTCTGCCAACTGCGAAACGTTGTACAATCGCTGCGTTTTTGCAGTCCAAATCGTGCAGGCGAGGCCGACCGATGAACTGGAAAAGCAGACTTCTTCTTGGAGCGCTCACCGCGATCGCCATGATGCTGTTAACCTATGTGTTGCCGCGAGGGGGCACTCTCCGGGATATGGCCCTGGCGCAGTTCCCCACGACCGTCGGAGTGTGGGCGATCTTCGTTCTCCTATTCGTCAAACTGAAGTAGCCCCGCTCGCGTTCTGACAATTTCCCACTGGGGGCTGCTTGACGAATCTCAAGAGTGATTTACAAGCAAAACCCTGACTCGCGGATTTTGAGTAGAGTCGAGAAGGCGCAGTGGCTTTAGCCTTCCGGTGGCTGCTGACGAAATTTCCGCGTCGTCGCCTCAGTCTGGAGCTTGCTCCCGCTCAAAACGCACGCGACGTGGGATTTTGAGTGGTCCTAAGATTTTCGCCAATCACGAACCGTGCCGGGCAAATACACTTGAACAAGCGCATTTGGCACGTGTTGTCATCGAACCGATCTGTGCCATAAGGCTGGTGGTTTGCGGAAATCAGGAAAAACACGCCGATGCTGGAGGTCAAGGTTGAGGAAATTTTCCTGGCTTGGCCCGACACTATTCGCGGTGGCTGCGGCTGGGCTCCTCGGAGCTCAGAACGCGCCTCAAGCGCAGTCGCTCGCTCCGATTCAAGGGTCGACCGCTCCTACAGGCAAAGCAGTTACATCGGATCACCTCGTTGACGCAGCCATCCAGCAGGAACGACGCGTCGTCAATCTGCTGCGCTACTTCAAGCCGGTGGTCGAGACCTACATTCAGGAGGACCAACCGGATTCGGGGAATCGGCTCTCACCGAAGGCTGATCAGTATTTCCTAAGCCGCTTTGACCTGACCGGGCACATAACTGTGCAGAAATTTCGTTCGGCCGAAGTTGAGGGTAAGAGACGGGCCGAGATTCCGCAAGACTTAACGGCGGAAGATCTTGCGCTGGCGATGTTTCCCGACAAGGATCATTTCGACCGGCAGAACTACACTTTCGAATTTGTCCGCTGGGAGACGCTTGGGGATGTGCGCTGCGCCGTCATCGACATAAAACCACGTGAGAATTCTCGGACCCGCGGCTTGGTGGGGCGGATGTGGGTCGAGGACCAGGACTTCAACATTGTGCGCTTCAGTGGATCGTACATCTCGAAGGCGTCCAACACACGGGCGTTTCACTTTGACAGCTGGCGGCTGAACACGATGAACATGACGTGGATGCCAGCCTACATATACACCGAGGATTCGGAGGGGCGCGATCCTGCAAAGCAGATCGTGCGAAAATCGCAAACGCGCATTTGGGGATACGACTTGGAACACGCCGGGGACCATCGGGAATATGCCAAACCTTTGACCGATGACCCGATTTGGGTAGATCCCAATCGTCACGAAGCTTCACAGGACCTTAGTCCCCGGTTCTCGCAAGAGAGAAAAACATATACGGCTGACGACGAGATAGTCGAGCGGTTGCAAGTCGCCGGGTTGATGGCGCCCGACGGCGAAGTCGACAACATCTTGCAGACGGTGGTGAACAATCTGTTGATTACGAACCACCTCGACCTTCCTACCGTGCGCTGCCGCATATTGCTCACCACACCCCTGGAGGCATTCGTGATTGGCCCGACAATCGTGGTGAGCCGCGGCCTTCTTGACGTGCTGCCGAATGAGTCGGCACTCGCCGGTGTGCTCGCGCACCAATTAGCGCATATCATTCTTGGTCACTCACTGGACGCACAATACCTGTCGGAATTTAATCTGCCCTTCTCGGATCTCGAGGTCTTTTCCAAATTCGACTTTCGATTCGCTCCCGCGCAAGAGGCTGAGGCTGACAAAAAGACTGAGGTGCTGATTGCGAACTCACCGTATAACGACACTACGAGCTTGGCCCTTTTTCTGAAAGCCGTCGACCTCCGCTCTGCGCAATTACCCAATCTCTTGCACGGGCGGTTCAGCAACGATTTGGCTGGCACCCACATGGCAGAACTGCAGGGGCTGACCAATTTTGCCAAGACGCAGATGAACCGGACGGATCAACTCGCCGCCTCGCCCCTCGGCTCTCGCATTAAGGTCGATCCATGGTCGGACCGTGTTGAAATGTTGAAGAGCACACCAGCGCCCCCGCCGTCGGCGGCGGAGAAGATACCGTTCGAGGTATCCCCGTTCTTCCCTCATCTCAAGCGCCTGGAAGAAAAACGGTAATGGAAGCTGGTCTGCGCACAAGCCCGATTGCCCATGCTCAAAAACCCATGCCGGGGAATAATGAGATCGTCCTCCGCCGAGTAAGATAAGCGGCTCGGCAGTTTACATGAGGAGGGTTATCCATGCACATTGCACGGATTGGCTTCGATCTGGGCAAGACCACCTTGCAACTACTCTACCGGGGGCAAGCAGAACTAGTTCCACCAAGGTCTGCTAAGGAGGGAAGGAGACGAAAGAACAGTCCAACGGCGTCCCGGAAAACCTGAACACTCAAATACGTCCTTTGTGACCGAGGAAATTTAAAGGGACCGACACGTCGCAGCCAAACTTTCACACGCTGATTGACTTGCCCTACCTGGAGCAATAACATTTCAGCTCAAAGACCGGGCCCGATAATCTCGCACTACCGGCATCTTCGAAAAACTGGCAGTGGCGGAGTGGGTGCCGTTACAAGTCAGACATACGGCTTGATGGTCTCGTTGCGTTGGGGATTCCTGTCCGCAGCGGAGATAGGCGAAGACCCACAGGCGCTCGCAAGTTCCCGCCGCTTTAGGGAGGTGACAATGTTGCGTCTGTTTTCCTGTCTTCTTCTCGCATCGATCGCTCAAGCCAGTACGCCTGTTTTCCAATCCTCCTTCCAGAAGTCTGACCACGAGTGGACGGCCGTACGTGGTACGGCAACCTCAGATGCGGCCGTTTCGCACGACAAGCGCCTCTCGCTTCGTGTGGAGCGAGACGGCACGTCTCAGGATGCGTGTATAACCTCTGCACCCATCAAGCTGATCATCGGCAGGCGGTATGAACTCAGCGGCTGGATCCGGACCGAGGTGTTACAGGTGCACGATCTGGATCGCTCCCCAATCGCCTCCGGAGCGATGCTCACTATGGCGTCGATGCCATTCGATGTGCATTCCGTTTCGATCGCTGGGACCCAACCGTGGACGCCGGTGACGCTTCCCTTTGTGGCGACACGATCGCAGGATCAGATACTCCTCACGGTCGGTAATGGCGGCTCGTTCAACGGCAAAGCCTGGTTTGAAGGCATTCGTTTGGAAGAGGCCAGTTCCGACGCCGAATGGCCGGTAAAGGAAGCAGTACAGACCTTCGGCCCGGCTTATCGTTACCCAGCCGCTGGGTGGATCTATCTCCATATCGAAGGCAAACCCTACGAGCGCGGATACCAGCACGGCCATCTCATGGCGGAAGAGATTCCGGAATACATGGAGCGATGCGCAGCGGTGCTGGGGTCGAAAGAGCATTGGGACGACTATCGGAGAACCGTCGACGCGCTGTTTCTTCGCGGCTTTGATGAGGAAATCCTGGAGGAGATGCGCGGCATTGCTGATGGCGCTTCGGATGCCGGGGCACGCTGGCTGGACCGCAGGATTGACCTTATCGACGTCGCAGTGGCCAACACCACGGTGGAACTCGGTGAACTCGGAGGTGCGCTCGAGGCGACGCCCACGGGACTCGAAGGGTTAGACCTCGAGAAACCCGGCTACGCGAATGGAGGTCATGATTCGGCCATCGACCACTGCAGCGCATTTGCTGCCACGGGACCGGCGACACGCGACGGGAAGATGGTGATCGGGCACGTTACCTGGTGGCCGCTGACGCTGGCCGAGCAAACCAACGTGATGCTTGACATCAAACCAGCTTCTGGACACCGCATGCTCATTCAGAGCTACCCTGGGGGCATCGAGAGCGGTACGGATTGGTATCAGAACGATGCTGGGATCGTCCTCACCGAAACGACCATCCAGCAGACACCGTTCAACCTCCGCGGTACGCCGGTTGCGTTTCGCGCCCGGATCGCCATCCAGTACAGCGGTACGATCGACGAAGTGGTTGAACGCCTGGGGGCCCACAACAATGGCTTGTATACCAACGAGTGGATCATGGGCGATGCCAAGACGAACGAAATCGCCATCTATGACCTGGGTACGAACCACACTCGATTGTGGCGCAGTTCGAAGAACGAGTGGTTTGGAGACACTCCCGGCTTTTACTGGGGCGATAACAATGGAAAGGACTTGAGCGTGCGAGTGGAGGATTATCCCGATCCGAAAGGGGACGCGGGATACATTCCGTACACGCCGGGGCCGCGCGATTTGGCATGGCAGGAACTCTACCGGAAGTATCGCGGCCAGATCGACGAGCAGTTCGGATTTCTGGCATTTCGCACGGCTCCGTTGGTGAGTTCCGTGACGATGGATGCCAAGGTCGTGACTTCAGACATGGCGTCGCATCTGATGGTTTGGGCAGCAATGGGAAAGCCCAATCAGCGCGAGTGGCTACCCCAAAAATGGGATTCTCCTAAGGATGTTGGCCTCTACCCTTCCGGCTATTACCTGTTTCAGCAGGAACCAACTCCGACCCTGGTCGCGAGCATTGCGCAAAACGAGAAGTTGCGTTTGGCTGCATCGTCAGATGCGCACCACACCTCAAACGCAGAAGCTGATCCTTCTTCGTATGAAGGCCGCTTGTGGAAAGGGTGGGTACTGCCGGCCGGTGAGGCAGACACTTGGTTCGTTGCAGGTTCGGCCGCTTACAAAAGAGTGCTGGAATCCGAAGATGTCGAACGGGCCCTGGATAGCCAGCGCGCTGTCTGGCGCAGGTTGGAATTGATCCCCGATACTCCCGCTAATCACTATCAGCGCGAGCGAGCCAAAGGTGTATTGTTTCTCGATTCGCTCCGACACAAGATGGGCGACGCCGACTTTTTCAAGTTGATGAGCGATTACTTCGCGGCCAACACGACCAGGACCGTGAGCGCACAAACGTTCCTCGATCGGGCGGGCGCGAAGATGGATGAGATCGATCCGCCGGATGGACCTGCCTATGTGGCCAGTGACATTCGAGGAAAACTCTCCTCCTCAGTCATCGTCTACGGTACTTTGCATGACGCGGGAGCAAATCGGTACTCCGCCGAGCAGTTGCAGAGTCGCTTTCTCGACTACTACGAGAGCCAGGTGCCGATCTTCAAAGACTTTGAGGTCAGCGATGAGCTGCTTCGTCATCGCGATGTGGTATTCGTCGGGCGGCCCGAATCGAATTCGGCATTGGCTCGATGGGCGGAAAAGCTCGGCCTCGATTATTCGGGAGCGGCGTTCAGAATCAATGGCACCGTACACGCTTCCGAACGGGAGGGGCTAATTCTCGCGGCCACCAGTCCGCTGGATGCCACGCACATGGTTCTCGTTGTAGCCGGTAACGATGCGCTCAGTACCGTCAAGACCCAAAGAGTGGATCTATCGAATGACGAGTATGAAGTCTCCAAGGATGGTGGCGAGTTGATCAGAGGATTCATTCATCTCAGATCGACGACGCGACCTGCTCAGGGAGTGCCTTCCGCATATCATTAAAAGTGAGCTGAGAACGAAAGGGCTTCTGGCCGATCTCGAAAGCGGTCTTGAGTGATATCGCGATTCATTGCCAGGTGAGAATCGACTTCCCCTTAACGGACTGCGAGGACGACTCCACTCGCCAGTCGCTTCGTTCGCTTCAGAAACGCACGACTACGGCCCGTAGAGAGGCGCGGCTGTAAACGCGCCAAACCTCGCGGCTTGTTGCTTCCGGATGCGGCAAGTCGTTGACGTAAGAAAAGGCAATCGCTAAAACCGATGCCAAGGGGATCTTGAGTGAAATCGGAGCCAACAATGCCCAACGCCGACCAGATTGAGCAAATACAGTCTTCGTTATCACGATCGTCTCACTTGATCTGCTTGGCGTAATATTCCTGTGTCTATCTGCAACGGCGACCAAGGCTCATTTACGCTGGCCGACGTATCTGAGGCATGAAGCTGAAACCCTTTCTTGCTACCGTGATGGGTCTTCTGAGCGTTCTAGTATTTTTCCTTGGATTGGTGCGAGGAAGCGTGCTTTGGTTGTGGATAGCATTTATTTGCTCGCTGGTTTCGGGAGTTTTTATCCAACTCTTAATTGTCCGGAAGAAGAAGAACGATGCTTCCGACGATCTCGATAAGTAAGCCCGTCAACCGGCTAGAACAGCCTTAGCGCTCAAAACCGCTCAATGAGTGTTCTCCGGATGTTACGACAGTCGTGAACATCTAGAATCAGTTGTTGACCGAGGGAGACTCGATGCAGGAATGGCTGAACAGGCATTGGGTAGCGGCGGCGCTGTGCATGGCAATCTTGTTGACTGTGCTGATGCCAATCCTGATTCAGTGCCGGCCCTCAGCATGGCTGCTCATCTTTGCAATGCTGCCAGCTTACATGTTCCATCAAGTGGAGGAACATACCGACGACCGCTTCAGAGTATTCGTGAACCAGCACGTTTTTCACGGAGTCGAGGCCCTGACGCGCAAGGCCGTTCTATGGATCAACTTGCCAGGAGTATGGGGTGTGGGTCTCCTTTCGATTTATGCGGCGACATTCTTGAAGATTGGCTGGGGACTAAGCATTGTTTATCTCGTACTGGTAAATGCCGTAGCCCACATCGTGGCCGCCATCCTGTGGCGGGAATACAATCCTGGCCTCTGGACGGCACTCGCTTTGTTTGTGCCTTTGAGCATCTTGGCTCTGGTTCAGGTTCGAAAACTGCCTGGCGTGGAACGGATTCATCATGTAGTGGGCGTAGCCGTGGGAATCGGCGTTCACGCCTCAATCGTGATCCATACGCGGGCAAGGGCAGCGAACGTAACACGGCCCGCACGATGACTAGCCACTTCTCGGTCAACCCATAGATGTGTTGCCGCTCCGGCGCGGTAGACTCCGAGTGTAAACGGGATCTTTCGCCAACGGCGGCAAGCATTCGTGAGTATTCGATTAGACCTGCCAGAGAGGGCAACAGCTTCTCAGTCCCGCACTAGCTGCTCGAAAGAGCGCAGCGCCAACTCAATCGTCGCTTCGCTCACTTGGCGACATCTTTGCCGATGTCCTTCACTCCAATGGCAGTTTTTTCCCCACCCTTCTCAATGTACTTCACAGAAACCTTCGAACCCTCCTTAAGGCCTTCGCCTGACTCCTTGGTGCCCTCCCAAGCCGTGTCCCCAGTCCACTTGATGGTGTGTTCGGTACCGTCAGCAGTTTTGACCACCATCGTCTTGGCGTCATGGTCCACGTGCTTCAGGAAGCCCGAAACCCAATGAACTGCATCTTGGCCCACTGCGACGGCCTGCCAAACCGCTACCGCAAAGAAGGCGGAGAGACAGATCAATGCAATTCGCTTTTCTATGGAGATCGACATACCGGCATGCTCCTTTCCACTCACAAATCAGTTTACTCTCAAAACCGATTATGAGTGCAACACAGATTTTGCAACAATTGGCAAATGATCACCGAGTATTTGCACTCCTTCCGCCCATCGGTAAAAAATAGCGAATAGCAAAATGTCAGTCTTAGCCTGCAACAGCGCTCGGAAGTCTCTCACATCCTCTCTTTCCATCCTCCAGAACAAAGAAATTTTAACTGGCATTTTTGCGAACCCGGGTTATTATAGGCGCCACTTTTGAGTCTCGCCCGCTCTGTTTGGCTGGCGTCCGGCAATTCCCCCTATTCGCAAAGCCAGACAGAACGCCGCTAAGGCGAACCCGATTTTCGATCTAGTCCACAAGTCTGCATTCAGGAGGAGAAAATGAATTGCGAAACTTCGAAGCGGACGTCTGTCAGTGAATTCCGGGAGTGGCTAAGGCTGGTCTTGGTCTTGGCCTCTTGCATGATCTTTGTCTGTTTCTTCACGGTTGCATCTAGCGTCGGCCAGTCGAGTTCGGCTGCGTCGCAATCGGTTGTCACCCGGCCTTCGGCGCCGCAGTCCATTATCTCTCTGGCTCCGAGCCCGAAACTTCCCGCGGAAATAGTCGCCCTCCGCCCCGGCGACGCGAGATTCGAAAACGCCCCCGCCAACTACCATGTCTTCGCGGCTGCCACCGTTGGAGCAGAGGCAGCAGTGGAGGAGCTCACGCTGAACTTTGCCGGGGAGACAACACTCACCCGGATCAAGTCGACGACTAAAGACTTTGTCATTGAGTCCGGTGGCACGTGTCAGGAGGGCGATAGCTATACTCGCGGCGAAAGCTGTTCGCTTCTGGTACGTTTTACGCCGCAGGACGCCGGCCACAGGTTGGGCTTTGTCAGTATCGCGCACTCTGCCTCGGCCATACCCGCCAATGTCGGCTTGACGGGCAATGGCTATGTCCCGGTGGTCAGCTTCACGCCTTCGCTGATCACGACTGTTCCTGCAACCGTCTCTGCCGGCGTCGGAATTATTAAGAGCGCGACGAACCTCACGGTCGCAGGCGATGTTCTCTACATCGGCGACACCGGGAATAACTATATCCGGGAAATCGATTCCACCGGCACTCTGGACAACATTTCAACCGACGGTAACCCACCCACTTCCGTCGCTGTGGACAGCTTTGGCTTTATCTACATCCTCAGCTCCAGCTCTGACTACTTTGACTTTTACACCCCCTGGGGTGGAGAGGTAGTCTTCAGCAACGCGTATAAGGGGGGCAGCACCTGCACCCCAAGCGCGCCGTGCGAACTCTCGACCGTTGGGATGAACGACGCCGGCTATATCAACATTGACCCCAACGATAACCTCTTTATGGCGGAACGCACCCAGGGAGCGCTAGAAATGCCCGTGGCCGGCCTTGCGGGTAGCTCCTCCGCAGCGCTGAAACTCTGGTATCTCTACGACGATTGGGAATACGCGAACCTTAGCCCAGGGGCTTTGGGCGTGGATGCCCTCGACAACCTTTACAGCTATGACAACTACGTAAACGTCTACTGTTGGATCATCGAAGAACCGGAGTATGGCGCAGCCGCAGGCGACCCTACATCCACTCGCGTCGCCGGCGCCGGCAATAACGGGTGCGGCTACTCGGGTGACGGTGGTCAGGCGGCAGACGCCGAAATCAGCAGCTCCGTCGGGCAGATCGCCTTCGACATTGCTGGCAACTTCTACTTCACAGACAGCGGCAACCAGCGTGTTCGCCGCATTGACGCCAACACGGGCATCATCCGCACCATCGCCGGTAATGGTACGGTGGGATACAAAGGCGACGGCGGCGCAGCCACGGGCGCTGAACTCGATGCACCCAGCGGAGTTGCCGTCGATTCCCAGGGACAGGTCTACATCCTCCAGAACTCCGCAACCACCGGTACGGCGCAGGTTGTGCGCAAAGTGGAAACCACCGGAGACCTGACTTTTCCTTCCACGACAGAGGGGGTCGCTAGCGCCACTCTGATCGTCAATGTCGCCAACACCGGCAACAACACTCTGAGTTTCGTGCGCGAGACCATCAGCGGGTCCGATCCGGGTGACTTCTCGATCGACCCCAACACCACCAGTTGCAACTTCGCCGCCGGCAACTACCTTTATGCCGGAGAAGACTGCCAGATCGGTGTGATCTTCAAACCCGCGGCGGTGGGAGCAAGAGCTGCCACAATTAATCTTGTCGACAATACCGTGAACTCGGTGAACAGGATCGACTTGTCCGGAACAGGTGTTGCTGCGGCCGCGGTGAAGTTCACTGCTCCTGCGGCGACAGCGGACCTTACTTCGGAAACCAAAATTACACTTGCGGTGAAGGTAACTTCGAGTTATTCCACACCGACAGGAAAAGTAACTTTCTTAGTTGATGGGAAGGTCGTGGGATCATCATCCCTTGTTTCCGGAGTAGCGTCCCTTGGAGTGGGAGAGCTGGCTTCCGGCACGCATCAGCTCATTGCGAGGTACAGCGGTGACAAATACCACGCCGCAGCGCAGGCAAGCAAAACGCT
>JASHQK010000245.1 GCA_030039195.1 Candidatus Sulfotelmatobacter sp. | reverse complement strand
ACAGGCCATACTTGCGCTGGTTGCCGATTTCGTCCAGCCGCTGTTGCGCAAGTTGCGCCACCTGCGGATCATCGCTCGATTTCAGACGCTCCAGCAGGGCTTGCGCCGCGTCCCACTTCTTTCCCGCGATGTAGATTTGCGCCAGGTGATAGACGTAAAGTTCCTCCCGCGGTGCGAGGTTCATGGCGGCGCGTTCGGCTTGCATCGCGGCTGGCGTAGTTCCACCCTCGTTCCGCGCCATCGCCAGCAGGTCGTAGGCATTGGCCATCTCCGGATACCACTCCAGCACGGACCTGAGATCCATGAGCATATTGGCCAACCCGGCAATCTCGGTGCGCTTGGCTTGAGCCATCCGGTATTTGAGAATGGAGAGATAGTACCGGATCCACATGTCACGCTGGTCGAGCATGGCGGCATCGCCGAGTTCCCCCAACGCCTCGTCGAACTGATTGTGCTGGATGTCATCCCAGGCGAGCACACGATGTGCCAGCTCGTTGCCCATTGCCGAAGTGGGCAGCGTGTCGGGATCGGCATCGGATCGGTTACGCTCTTTCTCTCTTTGCTCATTCCGGGCTTCCGTCTTGATGTCGGCCGCCGTAGGCGTGGTGGCCAGCGTTTTCAATGCCTGCAGCCCCAGATCTCGGCGCTCCGGAATGCGAACCTGCACCTCGGCAGAGATGGCGCGCGCATCGTCTTGCGGAAACGGCTTGGAGACGATGGCGGAATCATCCGGTTTCACGAGCGCGGCATATTGGTACGGCTGCGCCGTCTGGACCGAGTTTGATCTGCCTCCCTGAAGCGCCGTCTGCAGCGCAGTCAGCGAATGGAAATAATCTTTCACCGCCTGCTCCAGTTGCGCGGCCGACATTCCGTAAGATTGCTGCACCGCATCGGCAACCGGCAAATGCTGGACGAAGACGAGCCCAAGGTAGTTACCCGTTTCGGAGAGTTTCTTCTCGTGGATCAGATAGTGCAGGATCATCCACGATTCGGCTTCGAATAGCGCAGCGTCCGCATCATCCTTCTTGGGCTGTTTTGCAAAAAGACCAGGAAGAGAAATCCAGGGCTGCGTATTCAGCAGCTCCGTGAACGACTTAGCGGAACCCGTAGTGTCGGACGTCCCATTGTTTTCGTTCGTCGCCCGGGCGAGCATGGGATCGCCGCCGATTTGCACCTGCTGATCATCCACGCGAATGGAGCTGAAATAATCGATCAGACCGTTATCGAACCACGCCTGGGCGGGAGGATAGTTATCCTCCAGCAGCATGCGCGCGAAATCATGCGCAACCGCGCGCCACGGTTCGGGTTCCATCAGGTTGAGAACAATGAAATCCTGGTCTTCGCCCGGCAGAAAGAATCCGGGAACGTCGATCGGCTGGCCGTTGTGAAGCGGCGCCAGCTTGTAATACGAATCGTCGTTATTGAAAGCAAGAATCGTCAGCGGGACGGGCTGGTTCAGATGATCTTTCGTGAAAATGCTGGCAAACACGGCGCGCATTTGCTCGAAACGCAGCGCGACTTCGCGTCCCTTTTTATCGCCTGCGTCGGTGATGACGGTGAAATGCGCGGAGTTGATTTGGAGCCAGGGATTGGGCTCTTTTTTATCGGCGAAAGCGGGTTTTAGAAGGGCCGCGCAAAATACAACGAAAACCATCGGCAGCGAAATGAGGCTGGTGCGAGACATGTGCCGCCTGACGTACAAACGCTCTAAGGAAATGCTATCACGGTGCCGTTACGAGCGGGGCCACGTCGGCGAAGGGAGAGTTCGGGAACTTTCCTGGCCGCAGCCCGTAACAACCAAAGGAGATCTCTATGCTGAAGCTGGCAATGCTCCCCTTGCTGCTGGCAGGCGTCTGTTCGTTCGCACAAGACGCTCCGCCTGCCTCGAACCCGCTCACGGCCGACGAGATTATGGCGCGAGTCGCTGAAAATCAGGATCGCAGTGAGGCCTTGCGCAAGCAATATGTCTACAAGCAGCACATCCACATTGTTTCGCACAAGCCTGGAGGAAAGCTCCTGCGCGAAGAGACGACGGATTACGACGTGGTTCCCATGCCGGACAAGACGGAGAAACAGCTCAAGCTCCTGACCGGCCGCTACTGGCACAAGGGAAAATACGAGGACTTCCAGGGAGAACCCGCTCCCGAAGCGGACAGTCTCGACGGCAACCTGATCAAAGATTTTCGCGACGATCTGGCCAACGACAAGTCGAAGGACGGTTTAGGCAAAGACCTTTTTCCTTTGACCAGCGAGGAACAGAAAGACTACCAATTCAAGCTGCTTGGGGCGGCGACGGAAAACGGTCGCAGCGTGTATCACATCCGCTTCTGGCCAAAGGACAAAAATGACATTACCTGGGCCGGTGACGCATATATCGATGCCGCAGAATTTGAGCCGGTACGGGTGTTCACCAAGCTGTCACGTCGCATCCCGTTCTTTGTTCGAACGCTGCTTGGAACCGACGTGCCCGGAATCGGTTTCAATGTTGTGTATCAACGCGAGGCCGAGGGCGTGTGGTTTCCGGCGACGTTTGGGACGGAGTTCCGCATTCACGCCATATTCTTCATCAACCGCGACGTCTCCATCGCACTCGAGAATAGTGCGTTCGAACGCACACACGTCGAGAGCAGAATCAAGGTCGTTGGTCCCGCCGATTAACCGCTCCTGCCGTTGTTTTTCCGTTCGCCTTTTTGGTTGGAGAACCTGCCGCCATGGCCTACTCTATGGCGTTGCTTCCATCTGTTTCACATAAGGAATGTGATCATGAAAATACTTTCTCGGGCAGTTGCGTCTTGTTTTCTGTCGATTACGTTCTCTGCGGTTGCTTTTGCCGGTGAATTGCAGATCCTCACCAATCATATCGGATACGAACCATCTGGTCCGAAGCATGCGGTCATTCGTGGCCGATCGGGCGATAACGTTTCTGATTGCGCGCTGAAAGAGGACGACACGGATCAACAAGTTCTTTCTGTTCCGGTGAAAGCTGTCGGGCCGGTGCAGAAGTGGAGAGATTGGTATTTCTGGACTCTCGATTTCGATTCGTTCTCGATCGAGGGCAAATACTACCTGGCCTGCCATTCGAACGCAGGAGAAGTGCGATCGTTTCCGTTCGTGATCCAGCGCGATCTGCTGGAGCGGAACACGATGTCGGATGTCATCTACTACTTCAAAGACGAACGCAGTTCGGGAGAATACGACAAGGCGGACAGCCATCTGCATTTTGACGGCACCAAGCCCGGCGTGATCGACGCCCACGGCGGATGGTGGGATGCGACGGGCGATTATGGCAAGCATTTCTCGCATCTGTCGTTTTCGACATATTTCAATCCGCAGCAGATTCCGCTGGTGGTTTACAGCCTGCTGAAAAGTTACGAGCAGACGAAACTGCGCGGCCTGCCGGATTTCGCCCGCTATCAGGCGCATCTGCTCGATGAAGCGATGTTCGGCGCGGATTACCTGGTGCGGATGAAAGCGCCAGATGGATCGTTTTATCGCTCGGTCTCAACCGGCGGCGTGAAACAACTTCCCAGTGAGCGGCGGATTGCGGGCGAGATGAAACGGTTTGGCATCGAAGGCGCGCCCGGGCAAGGCGCGAAAGACATGGTCGAGCAGGCAAATAACGATCTCGAATACGAGGTCAGCTATCGGTCGGGAGGCGGAATCGCGATTGCTGCTCTTGCCATGGCGAGCACCTATCCGGTGTCAGGGCAGTTTTCGAGTGCCGATTATCTGAAAGCGGCGGAGGCGGCGTTTTCCTATCTCGAGAAAAACAATCTCAAGCTGACGAACGATGGAAAAGAAAACATCGTCGACGATTATTGCGCGCTGGGCGCGGCGACAGAACTATATCGCGCGACGCACAAAGAAATATACAAGCTGGCGGCGGATCGGCGGGCAAAGAGCCTGATGGGCCGGCAGATCAGCGCCGGAGGATACACGAATTACTGGCGGGCAGATGATGGGACGCGTCCGTTCTTTCATGCCTCGGATGGCGGGCTCCCGGTCGTTAGTTTGTTGTACTACTCGGAGATTGCCGACGCGCCAGTGCGGGCGCGGGTTTTCGAGATTGTGAAGAAGTCACTGCAGTCTGAAATGGCGATTACGGCCGAGGTCACGAATCCCTTCGGCTATAGCCGCGAGTACGTGCAGGATAAGACGGGCGCGCGGCGCACCAGCTTCTTCTTCCCGCATAACAGCGATGCGGCTCCGTGGTGGCAAGGAGAAAATGCACGGCTGGCCTCAATCGCAACGGCAGCGCGGCTGTCGGAACGAGTGTTTGCCGACGATGCCGGATTTCATAATCAACTCGAGACCTTCGCCGTCGATCAACTGAACTGGATTCTCGGGTTGAATCCATTTGACTCGTGCATGCTGAACGGAGTGGGAAGAAATAATCCTCCGTACATGTATTTCGATTCCTGGGAATTTACGAATGCGCCGGGAGGAATTTCAAACGGGATCACGAGCGGATTCAAAGATGAGAACGACATCGATTACCTGCTGCCATATCGCGTCACCGGTGCCGACAACGACTGGCGATGGGGAGAACAATGGCTGCCGCACGCGGCGTGGTATCTGCTGGTCGTCGCGAGCGGAGAAGCGAAATAGCAGGATTAATGATCCGCCGGCTGGAAGATGACAAGCAAACGAGTTCCGCGCACGTCGCAGGGTGGTCGTCCACTTCCGGACTATAATTTGCGGATGTCATCGCTGGCCCGGAACCTGCGTTTCGCTCTTCGCATGCTCAGCAAGAACCCGGGGTTCGCATTGGCAGCGATCTTCACGCTTGCCCTGGGCATTGGCGCGAATACGGCGATTTTTACCGTGACCAGCGCGCTGTTGCTGCGGCCCTTTCCTTACGACAATCCCGAGCGGCTCGTCAGCGTGAACTCGCGGGACAAGAATGCGACGGATTGCACGTTGCTGCGTTTTGAATTGGTACGCGATACGAACCGGTCGTTCCAGTCGGTTGCGGCGTGGACGAATGACAATCTGGATCTGACTGGCTCGGGAGAACCGATGCAGCTTCCGGTCGCGCGGGTTTCGCCGAGTTTCTTTTCGGTGCTCGGACTTCGCCCTCAGTTGGGGCGGACGTTCAGCGAAGAAGAAGGAAGGCCCGAAGGAAAGCCTGTGGTAATGCTGGGCGATTCCTTGTGGCGGAGCCGGTTTCACGCAAACCCCAGCATCGTCGGCCAAACGATTACGCTCGACGCCACGCCGCAAACCGTGATTGGCGTGCTGCCCGCGGGCATGCAGTTCCCCTTCATGGAGCCGGCAGAAATCTGGACTCCCCGATATTTCGAATTTTCTGTGATGCCGGCAGCGCGCCTGCGCATGGGCGTGGGCTATCTCAGCATGGTGGCGCGGCTGCGACCAGGAACAACGTTAGATCAAGCCAATGCCGAAATGGCTGTGCTCAACCAGCGCTATCAGGAGCAGAACCCCACTATGCCCGATGCGAATTCCGAAAGGACCATGACGGCAGATCCCCTGCGCGATGAGGTCGTGGCCAATGTGCGCGGGAAACTTTTTGTACTCTCGATGGCGGTCGCGGTGGTCCTGCTGATTGCGTGTGCAAACGTGGCCGGCTTGTTGCTTTCTCGCGCGCTGGCGCGTCGGCGGGAAATTGCCGTGCGCACTGCGCTGGGAGCGAGCCGTGGCGCGCTGGTTCTGCAGTTACTCACGGAGAGCATGCTGCTGGCGTTGGCAGCCGGCATTCTGGGAATTGGATTGAGCTGGGCCGCGACCAGAGCGCTGGCGGCCTGGGGTGCCGGCCAGCTTCCCCAGGGAATTCCGGTGAGCATGGATCTGCGCGTGCTGCTGTTTTCGCTGGCCGTTTCGATCGTCGCCGGAATTCTGTTCGGCATAGTTCCGGCCCTGCAACTGGCCCGGTCGGATCCGAATACGGCGTTGCGCGATGAAGGCCGCGGGATTTCAGCCGGTCGCGCCCGCATGCAGATGAAGAATCTGCTCGTCGTCGGGCAGATCGCGCTGTCGTTGCTGCTGTTTATCGGTTCGGGACTGCTGTTGCGCAGCTTTGTGCGTCTGCTCCGGGTAGATCCCGGCTTCGATGCCGAAAATGTCCTGACCATGAATCTGTCGTTGCCTACGATCAAGTACGCGAAGCCCGATCAGCAGATTGCATTCTTTGATGAAGTCTTGCGGCGGGTTTCCACGCTGCCCGGCGTGCGCAGCGCAGCGATCTCGGCTGCATTGCCTCTGAGCTGGATTCGGATCACTCCCGTGTTGCCCGAAGGCCAGCCTGACGTGCCGCTACCGCAACGTCCGTTCATCGATATTGAAGCGATCAGCCCGCAGTGGTTTCAGACGATGCGGGTGCCGTTCATGCAAGGCCGCGAATTCAGCGATGCCGACGACGCGAAGGCGCCGAAGGTGGTGATCGTGAATCGCAGTTTCGCACGCCGTTTCTGGCCCAATGAAAATCCGGTGGGAAAACACATTGTCGTGGGACGCGGGCCTGCTCCGAGTGAGGTGGTGGCCGTTGCCGCCGACGTCAAGAATAAGGGCCTCGATCAGGAGACGCAGCCGCAGCTGTATCTTCCCTTCAAGCAGCTTCCCTGGAGCAACATGAATCTGCTGGTGCGGACTGGGGTGGTGCCGCAGACTTTGGCATCGGCGGTCCGCGCGCAGATCAGCGCAGTCGATCCCGACCAGCCGGTCACACACATTCAAACGGTCGAAGATTTGATGAACAACTCGCGTTCGCAGCCGCGCTTCACCATGCTGTTGTTGGGGACGTTTTCTGCGACCGCGCTGCTGCTCGCCATGATTGGAATTTACGGAGTGCTTTCGTATTCGGTGGCACAGCGACAGCAGGAGTTTGGGATTCGTCTTGCGCTGGGCGCAGAGCGGGGGGAGATTTTGCACCAAGTGGTGCGACAGGGGCTGATGCTGGCAGTGGAGGGCATTGCTCTTGGGCTCGGGGCTGCACTGCTACTGACGCGACTGATGGCCAGCCTGCTCTATCACGTCAGCACTCGCGACGTAACGACGTTCGCTGTGACAGCGGTGTTGTTCCTGATCATTGTGCTCATGGCCAGCTATCTGCCAGCGCAGCGGGCCACGAAGGTGAATCCGATTGAGGCGTTGAAGTAAGAGCTACGGCGCCGCCGCTCGTGGAGACAAAGGTCTTTGAGGAACCTGAACGCGACCCTGAAAGGCCGCTTTTCCACTGCAACCCACAAAACCTCAGCGTCTGTGCGCATGATGCTCTGGCGTTTCGGGCGGAAGCGGCGACTGGAAGCGACTGTCATCGGAATGCCCGACTCCGTGCTTTTCCACCTCGGCGGATATGCCGGTATATCGGTAATATTCGCGCAGGGCAGGAGTGATTTTCAGGCCAATTCTCCTTAACAGGTTCACGCGCGTGAGGTCCACAATTCCAATTTTGTCCTCAGAACCCTTCTCCATAATTCAATTCTACGCCGAATGAGAGTTGCTGAAGTTGCGATAGAAAGCCTTGAACCGCAAAGGATGGCAAGCGTTTCGAAGTATCCCTGCGAGTTGGCGCTCAGTCGCCGCTGGCGGGAGTTTGCGTGGGAACTAACTGTAATTGCGGGCGGGCTGGTTCTGGCTGCGGAGCGCGGCCAAACGTCGAAAGAATTCCCAGCACCGCGACGTAGGCGGCGAGGACGCCGAAGCTGACCGAGGCGAAAACTGTGAAGCAGAGGACGAGAGGCATAACGAACGAATTCACGACCAGACCAACCCTTGTAGATTCAGCCTTACTTGGCCATTCGACGCGACTGGCACGGCTCTAATCAGATGCACGATTTCGAAATCCGTGCACCTGCTTTTTACGACCCGGCAGCACGCCGACTACCGCTGTATCAATCTAACCGCGTTGACGCTCCGCGCTAGTGACGACTAAGATACGGAGTAAAGCTGTGCACTACCACTGTCAAGCATTTCTGGTCATCTGTCGACATTACGGAAGGTACATCACCCCGGCACGCTAATGGCGATTACGAAGATTTCCGTCCGGGGCGCCCGGCAGCACAATCTCAAGAACATTGATGTCGAGATTCCCCGTAACACCATGACCGTGGTTACCGGCCTGAGCGGATCCGGCAAGTCGTCGCTCGCCTTTGACACGATCTACGCCGAAGGCCAGCGCCGGTATGTCGAGACTCTCTCGGCTTACGCGCGCCAGTTTCTCGATCAGATGGAACGACCGGATGTCGATTCGATTGACGGACTTAGCCCCTCCATTTCGATCGAGCAGAAAACCACCAGCCGCAGCCCGCGCTCAACCGTAGGGACGATCACCGAAATCTACGATTATCTTCGCCTGCTGTTCGCTTCCATCGGCGTGCCGCATTGTCCGAAGTGCGGCCGGGCGATCAGCCGGCAGTCGGCCGATCAGATCGTGCAGCGGGTCATGGCGCTCACGCCGGAAGACCGGGTCATGGTGATGGCGCCGATCGTCCGCGGGCGCAAGGGCGAGTTCAAGAAAGAGATGGAAACGCTCGTCCAGCACGGCTACACGCGGGCCCGGGTCGATGGCGAATTGATCAACCTGGAAGACGAGATCAATCTCGACAAGCGCAAGAATCACACGATTGAGGTGGTGGTCGATCGGCTGCTGGTCAAGCCCGGGATTGAGCATCGGCTGGAAATGTCGGTCGGGCTGGCGATGAAGCTGGCGGGCGGGCTGGTGCAGGTTGCGGTTGTCGGGGGCGAGGAACAACTTTATTCCGAGAAACTGGCGTGTCCGGATTGCGGCATTAACGTTCCGCAACTCGAGCCGCGTTCGTTCTCATTCAACAGCATGTATGGCGCTTGCCCCGAATGCCACGGTTTGGGCAGCAAGTATGATTTCGATCCGGCGAAAGTGATCGCGGATTGGTCGAAACCTCTGCTTGATGGCGGCCTTGGTCCGGGATCGGCGTCGCAGAATCTGATTCATCAGTTGCAGGTGGTGTCGCATGCCTACGGAATCGATTTGAACACGCCCTTTGAGAAGCTTCCCGAGAAAGTTCAGGACTTTCTGCTGAACGGCGAACAGGGCCGCGGCGGGCGCACCGGATTTCACGGAATCTTCGGATATCTACGGAAGAATCTTGAGGAATCGACGTCAGAAGGCTATCGCGACTGGCTGATGGATCACATGTCGGCGACGGAGTGTCCCGTATGCCATGGCAAGCGGCTGCGTCCCGAAAGTCTGGCGGTGAAAGTGAATGACATGTCGATCGCCGATTTCACCGCGATGCCGGTTTCGCGCGGGCTCGAAGTTGCGTCAGCCATCAAGCTGGCCGGCCGCGAGGCTCAGATTGCCGGCCGCATCATGCATGAGATTGTCGAGCGGTTGCAATTTCTGAATGCCGTCGGCCTGGGATACATCTCGCTCGATCGCTCGGCTGCGACGTTGTCGGGAGGCGAAGGCCAGCGGATTCGACTCGCGACGCAGATTGGGTCGCGGTTGCGTGGAGTCTTGTACGTCCTCGACGAGCCCTCGATTGGATTGCATCATCGCGATAATGGCAGGCTGTTGAATGCCCTGGAGAATCTACGCGATCTGGGTAACACCGTGCTGGTCGTCGAGCATGATGAAGAGACGATTCGCCGCGCCGATTACGTCGTTGATCTCGGCCCTGGTGCTGGTCGCCACGGCGGCGATCTCGTCGCGCACGGCACTCCGGAAGAAATCATGCGCGCACCCAATTCGCTCACCGGAGCGTATATCGCAGGGCGAGTTCATATCGATATGCGCCCGGAACGGAGGACGGCTGACGGCGCGGCATTGACCATCCTTGGAGCCAAAGAAAACAACCTGAAGAATCTCGATGTCACCTTTCCGCTGGGTGTGATGACCGTGGTCACGGGCGTTTCCGGCTCGGGCAAATCGACACTGGTGAACGACATTCTGTATCGCGCGCTGGCCCGGCAGCTTTATCGTTCGCGCGAAAAAGCCGGCGAGCACAAAGCAATTTCGGGCGCCGAAAACATCGATAAAGTCATTCGCATCGATCAGTCGCCCATCGGGCGGACCCCGCGCTCCAATCCCGCAACCTATACCGGAGTTTTCACGGCGATTCGCGATCTGTACGCCATGCTGCCGGAATCGCGCGAGCGCGGATACAAAGCTGGAAGATTCTCGTTCAACGTTTCCGGCGGACGCTGCGAAGCGTGCCAGGGCGAAGGGCAGCGGCGCATCGAAATGAATTTCCTGCCCGATGTGTACGTGCTCTGCGAAGTCTGCAGCGGAAGGCGCTACAATTCGGAAACCCTGGCGGTGAAATACAATGGATATTCGATCGCTGACCTGCTGGAAATGCCGGTCTCCGACGCCCTACCGATTCTCGAAAATATTCCGCAGGTGAAGCAAAAGCTGCAAACGCTGGTCGATGTCGGCTTGGGATACATTCATCTTGGGCAATCTGCCGTGACGCTCTCCGGCGGCGAGGCGCAGCGCATTAAGCTGGCTCGTGAATTGAGCAAGCGCCAGACCGGCAAAACACTCTATCTGCTCGACGAGCCGACCACCGGCCTGCACTTCGATGACGTGAAAAAACTGCTCGATGTTTTGCACCGGCTGACGGATCTTGGCAATTCGATCATCATCATCGAACATAATCTGGATGTGATTCGCAACGCGGATTGGATCATCGACCTTGGACCGGAGGGTGGTGAAGACGGGGGCCGCATCGTGGCCCAGGGCACGCCGGAACAAGTGGCGCGGGTGAAAAAGTCGTACACGGGGCAGGCGCTGAGCGAGTTCTTTGAAAGAGCAAGGCTGACGGCTGAGTACCCAGTTGCCAGTACCCAGTAGTTCGTTTTGCTTTCCGCTGTTTCGTTTGTCATCGTGGGGACCGCGTACTTTGCGGGACGCAGGACCTATGCATGAGCTGGCACGTCGCACAGGTCCTTCGCGGCAAAAGGCGCGGCTCAGGATGACAGAGTAAGACGAGTGAGCAGAAATGTGCCGTCGAGGCTGCGCTGTCGATCATCGAATGCGTAGCAGTTGAAAAAAAAAGGGGCGTGTTCTCTGGCATCTCCCGACAATTCGCAATTCGAGCCGCAATCCGGTGTGGCACAACCGCAGAGTGTGAGCGGGGCTCCAGAAAGTGTGCCGGAGCAGAACCCTTCGTCCCTGGATTCTCCGCCGCAACCTTACGCCGTGGGTGGTCCGGAGACACAACCGCCGATTGCGCCTTCTGCGCCCCGCGACCCCGTCTGGAACGGCTGGGATGTGCTGCTGATTGCGGCGCTCACGCTGCTCACGATTCCGATTCTGAGCATTTTCGTGGCGCTGGGCGCTCGCCTGATCTGGCCCCATGCCAGCCTCACGGCGATCGCACCCGAGATCGTCATTACCGCGCAGTTTCTCGCCTACGCGGTGGTGGTCTTGTTCATCGTGATGCTGGTCGAGGGCAAGTATCACGTGCGCTTCTGGCAGGCCATTCACTGGAACTGGCCGCGCTGGGGTGGGGCGATGTTCGGGCTCGGCGTTGTGCTGCTGCTCTCCATCAACCTGCTGGCGCGTTTCCTGCCCATGCCCAAGAGCACGCCTTTCGATCAGTTTTTTGCCAGTCCGCGCGACGCTTATCTGATGTCGATATTCGCTGTCACCTTCGGCCCGTTCATGGAGGAGCTGTTCTTCCGCGGACTGCTCTATCCGGTACTGGAGCGGCGACTTGGCGTGTTGTGGGGAGTGCTGCTGACCGCGGCCCCATTCGCCATGATGCACATGTTTCAGTATGGATACGCCTGGGGCGTGGTGCTGCTGATCTTCGTGATGGGAATCGTGGTCACGATCGTCCGTGCCAAGACAGGTTCAGTGGCGGCCAGTTTTCTGGTGCACGTTGGATATAACGCGACCGAGATGTTTGCGCTGCTGCTCGCCACCGACGGATTTCGTCACATGGAGAAGGCCGCGCTGGGATAGCTGTAAGCGACGAGTAGTGAGCAATTGGCAGCTAGCAATCGCAAATCTCAGATTACACCCAGTCATCCTGAGCGAAGATGCCGTGCCCGAGGCGGGCGGCATCGCAGTCGAAGGACCCCAGTTTCCCATACGCCGGCATATGCTCTTCGAGGCGTTCTCTCATCAGGTTGGGACGCCGCACCTCACCGGCTGTACTGATTTTTCTTTTTGTCCTCATGTCGCTCGATCCCAAGCTGAATCAACCGATCAATCAAGTCCGCATACGCCAGACCCGACGCGGCCCACAGCTTGGGATACATGCTGATCGAGGTGAATCCGGGCATGGTATTGATCTCGTTCAGATAGATCTTCCGCGTGGTCGGGTCCATCAGAAAATCGACGCGTGCCAGCCCTGAGCAATCGACTGCTTTGAATGCCTGCACCGCCAGTTCTTGCACTTTCTTCGTCTCCGTTTTGTTGAGCTTCGCCGGAATGATCAGCTGCGAGCCTTCGTCGAGATATTTCGCGTTGTAATCGTAGAATTCTTTGCTGGGAACGATCTCACCGGGAATCGATGCGATGGGATCGTCATTACCGAGTACCGAGCATTCGATCTCGCGGGCTTTTTTCTTTTTTCCTCCCACGCCCTGCTCGATCACGATCTTGCGATCGAACTTCGCGGCTTCTTCAATCGCCGGTCCAAGTTCTTTCCGATTGTGCGCCTTGCTGATTCCGACCGACGATCCCAGGTTTGCAGGCTTGACGAATACCGGATATTTCACCTTGCTCTCGACCAGCTTCTGCACTTTCTTCGAATCCTTTTCCCAATCGCTGCGCAGAAACGTGACGTGCTTCACGATTGGAATGCCGGCGGCGATGAACAGCGACTTCATGATGTCTTTGTCCATGCCCGCAGCCGAACCGAGCACGCCCGCGCCGACGTAGGCGATGTCGGCAAGTTCGAGTAATCCTTGAATCGTTCCGTCTTCGCCGAAGGTGCCGTGCAGCACGGGAAAGATCACGTCAACGTTGATGGCGCGGTCGGCGGCACGCCGCATCTGCGTAACATCGGTTTGAAATGGCACGAGCCCGCCGTCGCGATGCATCGGCTCCGGAGGCACCACGACCGACTCGCCTTGCGCGAGCACCGCGGCTCCGGGAGTCGTCTCGGGATCGCCAGCGCGAAGCGGACGCGGATCGTGAATCGGCTTGCCTTCCAGCAGATTCTCGGCATGCTCGGCCGTCAACCAGTGGCCTTCTTTCGTGATGCCGATGGGAACGACTTCGTATTTTTCTTTATCGATGGCGTTGAAAACCGAAGCGGCCGAGAGCAGCGAGACTTCATGCTCTCCGCTGCGCCCGCCAAACAGAATGCCGACGCGAAGCTTTTTCATGACCTCACCAGTTTGGGGTTGGAGGAGTTTTCCGTCAAATCACAAGTCTGCACGCCTCCGATAAAAGCAAGCAGTGGTGACATCCTAAAAAAGTAGGAGTATACTTCCGCCTGAAAAAAACGTTGTGCTCTATCAGCGATAGCTAATTTAAGTTTGCGTCGTTCGAAACTCTACTAGGACTGTTCGTGGGAGGGATTCGCTGTGGGTGTTGACACTCCAGAACGACTCCGCGCTCTGTTAATAGCTTTCATTCTCGGGCTTTCCATCGCTTCCGCGCAAAATGCCGCACCCGTATCGTTGACGGATCAACTCGGCGCGCAGTATAAGCTGGCTAAGTTGGGTCAGGGCGACTCCGGGATCGTGGTGGTCGGAGCCGGGACGGTTTTGCAGATTCAGAAGCCTGGTATCGTGGGCGCGGGAATAACTAGTGGCGCCCTTTGCGAATCGAAATACGAGGGCGGTAATCTCAAGAATCCGGGCGCCGTGTGCAGGAGCTTGGTGGGATCGCACGGCCTCCGGTACTTTAACGTCGGCGACAAGGTCTACCCGATCCGGATGGATGTGAATCTAGGCAAAGACAGGATTCACATCGTATTCGTAGAGTGCGATGCGTGCAACGGAGCGGCCGAACCCGCAGTGTACAAGTCGGAGGTGGTTTATCAGTTTGCTAAAGGAAGCCTCTCGAACACGAGCGCACCGCAGGTCGAGGACACACTAGGGCAAGTGCTGGCCATAGTCGAGGGCGGCCCGCCTCCAATCCAGGATCAAGCCCAAAACGGCGAATCGCAACCGGCGAGCCAGCCAGACCCTCAAACCATTCGCATTGGACAGACTACTGATCAAGTGGTGGCGGCGCTCGGCAAGCCGGAAAAAATTGTCGATCTTGGCGCCAAGCAACTTTACGTCTATAAGGATCTCAAAGTCACTTTTATGAATGGTAAGGTAGCGGACGTCCAATAGGCGTTAGGGATGGTCTACAGAATCTTTTTTCCGAATGCCGACAGCGCCAGTTCGACCGCAAGATCTGCGGTGCGATTGTGTTCGTCGATCACCGGATTGACCTCGACGATTTCCATGCTCAGCATGCGTCCGTGATCGGCAATGATTTCCATTGCCAGATGCGCCTCGCGGTAGGTTGCGCCGCCACGCACGGGAGTTCCCACGCCCGGCGCGTCTTCGGGATCGACCCAATCCATGTCGAGCGAAATGTGATATCCAGCCGTGCCGCGTCCCGCCATGCGGAGAGCCTCTTCCATCACCGTGCGCATGCCGCGCTCGTCAATATCGCGCATGGTGAACACGCCAATGCCCGCGCGGCGCACGTTCTCTTTTTCCACCGCATCAATGTCGCGCACGCCAACCAAGACGCAATTTTCGGGACTCACCTTGGGAGAAAATCCGTAGATGTTGCCGAGATCCGACTGCCACAGACCCATCAGCGCGGCCAGCGGCATCCCGTGCACGTTCCCGCTGGGCGAGCTGTCCGGCGTATTGATGTCGGTGTGCGCGTCGATCCAGATCAGGCCGATGCGCTGTTGTTGACGCCGATAGAATTCTGCAACGCCGGAAACCGTACCCGCCGCCATGGA
>JASHQK010000244.1 GCA_030039195.1 Candidatus Sulfotelmatobacter sp. | reverse complement strand
TCCTAATGATCAGCGAGAAGTCATCGTTCTGCACGTATGGGGCGAACTCACATTCTCGCAGATCGGCGATTTACTGGGATTCAGCGCAAACACGGCGGCATCGCGATACCGCTATGCGCTCGCCAAGCTACGCGGCTCAATGTTCGCGAAGGAGGATTCCTGTGCAAACTCCCGATGATGAGCAGTTCGAGTTGTATCTGAAGCGGTTCGATCCGATTGCTCCTGAACCTCTCCCGATGCTCAGAATCGACGTTGCCTCTCGGCGTCCGTTCGCACTGGGTACGGGTTTTGCGGCATTCGCGGCCATCCTCATTGTAGGTATCATCCTTTTTGGGCATGTCCGCAGCAGCAGCCGAGTTGTTATTTCAAGTACGGTTCGTCATGCGGTATCTGCCGAGCGGTATGCGCCGTTGGAGCCACTAACAATGCGTAGCGCAAGTGCTTGGCTGACCGCAGCGCCATCATTTAAGACTGCGATTGACGACCTAGCATTCCGTTCCCAGAGCAACCCGATGCCGCAGGATAAACAGAGCGCTGTCGCTGTGTTAGGCAAGGAGAAAATCAAGCTATGAAGCTTTTCAATACGACTCTTTCGATGATTCTGCTTGCGCTATTGTCGGCGGGTTCTGCCTTGGCTCAGCGGAACTCACCTATCGCCGAGAATGCAGCTTTGCGTTATTGGTCGGCATTTTCCGAGATTCAGGATGCTGGTATTACCGACCAGCAAGCCAAAGAACTCAACGCCATCCTCGACGGCGCAGCACCATACGACGATTCGAAATATAAAGACCTTCTTGAGAAAAATGCATTGGCTCTTGAAATCATGGCACGGGCGACCTCTCTTCCGTACTGTGATTGGGGATTGGATTACGGACTTGGGCATGATCTACCCGTGGAATATGCAAGAAGGGCACTGGTTCTCGGACGCCTCAACGTGCTGTATACCTTTCACCTCCTCAAGACAGGGAATAAAGACGGAGCGGTTCGTGCGCTTGCAACAGGACTGCGGTTTTCGCATGACGTTGGGAATGGTGGATCGCTTTTTGCCACGCTGATCGCGAAAGACCTTCTGGTCAGTCACCTGAGGACTATCGCAGGGGCACTCCACCTAGAACAGCTATCCGCAACCCAGCGGTCCCAACTGCAAGCCGCCGTTGCACGAGTAGCGGAGGGGCTTGATTGGTCAATGGCGGCAAAGCGTGATCTCGAAGCTCTCCACGCCGACTACGCAGGCAACTCGCAGGCATCCGTGGCTCTGGCTCGCATTGTCTCGTCGTATGTTGATGCCATGAGCGACGACTCCAGACTGCCTGCACTGAACCAAGCCATTCAAGGCGCACCAAAGGAACTTGCAAACGTGATCCCGAATGCAAAACGGGTTCTGGAGCAAAAGCAAGACTTGAACAACACACTTCTCCAGATACGCTCAATGCTTCAATGACTGGGGGAATAGTCCGTCTCAAAGTTTCTTCGTATTTGGTGTAACGTCTAGCCGGAATCAGGAACGCTTACGCCGGTTTCGGAGATGGCGAACGGCGTGCCGCGTCGGCTGTCACAAATTTGTGAGCCATGCCGAGTAAGTCCCGCAGGACATCGGGTGTGACGCGGGACAGGCGAACCAGCACGGCGCTGTAACCGACATAGTGGTCGGTCACGTAGTAAACATCGGGAGCGGCTGCGAGCAGTTCTGCGCGGTCATCGAAGCCGACGCGAACCGCAAGTGAACTCGGCTCAGGCGAACGATGAGAAGGCAGGCATGCCAACAGTTTTCCGCGAACTTTGAGCGCGGGTGAGCCGTAAGCTGTGCTCTCTTCCACGCCGGGAAGTGCCAAGCCGATCTTCCGAACTGTGTCGAAGTTGATTGTGCTTCTCGGCATGGGCGAGTGCGATTATCAGCAAGAACAGGAACCTTTTCAAGGCAGGCTATTGCAGTTTCGCGTACTCGGCTTTGGCTTGCTTCAAGATAGGGATGTCGGGGTCGGCGTCTTTCCAGAGGGTAAGAAAGTCTTGGTATGCAGCTTTCGCTTTTGCGGTGTCACCTGCTAGGGCGTAAGCGCGACCGAGTTGGAGGCGAGCCAATGCGCCTATTGGATCATTGAGTACGATACCCGGATTGTCTAGGATTCTCTGAAACTCTGCTGCCGCATCGCGACCTCGGTGTGCCTCAAGGTACGCTTCTCCCCTCACATAGATTGGATACAAGGCAAAGGGAGACCCGCCTAGCTCATACGGCGCAGCGGTTTTGAGGGCATCGACCGCATCCGGAGCCTTTCCCCGATTGATTGCAACGTGGGCACGCAGGGTAGGCAAGTGATGAAACTGCATGATGGTATCTTGCGGAAACTGCCTGCTCAAATTCTCCATTAGCGTTTCCGCCCGTCTGTCTTCGCCTGCGTAGGAGTAGGCGAGTACGGCAGCGTACTCCGTGTCGCGACCTGCTGAGCGAGCGATCGCAAGAGCAGCATCTTTGATTGCAACCGCCGCATTACCAATCATGGCATTTCTAAGGGCAAACAGAGCCATGTCAGTAGCCGCAGTTTCGTGCTCCCCGGCATGTTCTGCGAATTCGACCGCTCGGACTGAAAGCTGTTGCGCCTTTCCAAGATGCCCTGAATATACTGCCGTATCAGCTTCGTTCTGCAACAATATCTCCTGCACACCCGGCTTTCCGTTAACTAGAGCAACCTGCCGAGCCATTTCCTGACTATCGTTTTTCAAGAACGCAACAGAGTAGAGGACACCATAGTCAGTGAGAGCAGACTCCATGCCCTTTGACTGTGCCTCTTTTGCAGTAGCTTCTACGTCGCCTACCCGGTTTAGTGCAAGGTAGTTGCTTATTAGTGAGGCGAAATCGATACCCGCAGCAGGGTTCAGGCGAATGGCTTCCCTGTTCTCGGCAGCCGCTTTTTCGTACTGGCCCAAACTAGACAAAACCGATGCCAAAATATCATGTGGCACCCAAAAGCGAGGATATGTCTGAATAACAAGGTCGAGAGATTCTTGCGCCTTCTCTAAGTCACCTGTTACCCCACCGTTGTAAGCAGCTTCGATCACAAGCTTCTCACGTTCGCTGACCCGCTCTCTCAATTCATAGGCTTTCTTCATGCTCTGCGCTGACAGGCGGTTTTCTCCGAGATTGTCGTACATGAAGCTGAGATACATGTAGGAAATGGCAAAGTTCGGGTCGATTTCAACCGCTCTCTGGTAGAAGGGAATTGCCCCTGCGCTGTCTCCTAACGTCACAGCGGATCTCATTCCAAGATTCATGGCATGGAGGGCTTCTAAAGAAGGAGTCGTCTCTTGTTCGAGTGGCGTATCGTATTTCTGCACCGTACCGAGCGACTCTCCGAGCTTGTTTCTCATCTCGGAGGCTAGCGTCCCCAAAACATCAAGAACGTGGCTCTTGTCATTCGCCTGAGATTCCACGCTGGCCAGCGATTCTCCACTTGAGCAGTTGACCGCCTTGAGAATCAAGTTGTACTGGTTGCCAATTTGTGCAATGGCACCCTCAAGGACCGCTGTGGCGGTTGTTCGTTGGCAGATTTCTCGACCAAGTTGGGGCGTCAGCTTCGTATCAGGGGGTTGACCCATCATGCGAAGTGTTTGCTGGATTTGCTCATCGGACACAAGGCTCAGGAAAGGCGACTGTTCAAGTTGCACTGAAAGTCCTTGGCGAAGTGTTCCGTCGAATACAGGATCACCAGTGCTATTAACGAACTCTGCGAGGACAATGCTGTCTTTATCCGTGAGTTTCGTCGGTCTGTGGAAAAGTAACAATCCCGCGAGGACTGCGAATACAGCGACTAGCACCGCGCCCCCTACAACCCAAGTTACAACCTTCCCGTGTTGGGCTGGTGTCGGGTCTTCCGCAATTACCGATTTGCCCGAATCCGTATCGCGTTTCAGTCGTTGCAAGTCAGTGCGCAAATCAGCAGCGTGCTGGTACCGCAGGTTGCGGTCTTTCTCCAGACACTTGTTAATGATTCGTTCTAGGTCAGGAGGAACATTGCGATTGAAGCGAATCGCAGGGGGAGGATCGGAGGTTAGTATGGCGTTGAAGATCAGTGCAGAGGTCTCGCCGTGGAACGGCAACTGCCCAGTGACCATTTCGTACAGGACTGCCCCGAAGGAAAACAGATCAGTTCGCACATCGAGTTCTTTTCCCTTCGCCTGCTCTGGCGACATGTAGGCAATCGTGCCTATGGCGCTGCCCGGACTGGTTAGATGCTCCGCACTAGATTCGACTGTCGGCAGAGATGCACCTTGTGCTTCTTTGCCACTGGATGTGACGGGTGTGACTTTCGCCAATCCGAAGTCCAGAATCTTCGCGTGTCCGCGCTTGGTTACGAAAATGTTCGCGGGCTTAATGTCTCGATGGACGATGCCTGCGGAATGGGCAGCATCGAGCGCATCGGCGATCTCAATGCCCAGCGACAATACTTCTTCGATCTCCATCGGCTTACCGCCGATCCGATGCTTCAGGGTCAGCCCATCGAGATATTCCATCGCGATGAACGACTGCCCCTCGCGCTCGTCGATCTCGAACACCATGCAAATGTTGGGATGGTTCAGCGCGGAAGCAGCCTGCGCCTCGCGCTGGAAGCGAGCAAGAGCTTGGGGATCGTTGGCTACGTCGTCAGGCAGGAACTTGAGGGCGACGAAGCGATGCAGCTTCAGGTCCTCGGCTTTGTAGACGATACCCATTCCACCGCCGCCCAACTTCTCGACGATGCGGTAGTGCGAGATGGTCTGCCCAATCATGGCGCTCAGGCTGCAATGGTAGGGATGCGGGGAAGGGGAAGTCAATGCAGCGCAACAATGCTCCGGTTCAACTCCACATGCAGCCCTGCGAGTGCTTGCCAGCAGGATGTAGAATGCACGTCCGACAGATGAGAACTCTCCTGAATGATCGCGACCAGAAGGAAGTGCTGGATCGCCTGAGCAAGGTGCGCCCCGACAGCCAGCGGCGTTGGGGCAGCATGTCCGCTCATCAGATGATTTGCCATCTGAGCGATTCTCTCCGTGTGGCTTTGGGCGAAAAGCACGTCAGTTCTTCCTCGACGCTCTTCAAGCGGACGATCTACAAGTGGGCGGCTCTTTGGGTGCCTCTCACATGGCCGCACGGCATCAAGACACGACCTGAAGTTGATCAGCAGCAGGGCGGCACTCGCCCCATTGAATTTTCATCAGATGTCGAGAGCCTTCGCAGTCTGTTTGAACGGTTCTGCGGTTGGAAGCACGACTTCGCTCCTCATGCGATGTTCGGTCAATTATCGAGGACTGAGCGAATGCGCCACTCCTACCTCCACATGGATCACCACTTGAGGCAGTTTGGAGCATGACGAAACAGCCGACAGCGTGTGGAAATGCCAATTACCAAGCACTTAGAAGGCATGGTTCAAAAGGGTCCCGCCGCGAGAGGCAAAACTGGCTTGTTTTCAACGCGGAATTTTCCGATTTTGATGGTTCGCCGGGTATACCTTCTGAGGCGTTGACGACAGGACGCGGGCGAGACGAATCAAATCGGGGCGCACCGCAGGATGACGCCAACGAAGGGCGATGATTGCTCCTCTTCCGCTTGACTCTATATAGTGTTTGAGTCCGACGAACTGAGTTACAACAGTGATGGCAGAACATATCGGTGAAAACAATGAAAGTTAGATCGCTTTCTATTGTTGGCGTCTTCCTCTTGATCTCCTTCGTGGCATTTTTTGTTTCCCGTGCCATCTGCCAAGATAAAAGTGAATCAGACTGGCATGCGAGAAGTGTGCCCTTTCGCGTCTTGAATGCGACAAGCAGCGGTTCTTCTCTGTGGGTGTGCGGGACAGACGAGGCTGTGGCGGTGTCATCCGATGCTGGCGAACATTGGCAGGTGAAGCACACGACACCCGATGGGGCGGTTCTGCTGAATATCAGTTTTGCGAACGAGAAGTTCGGCTATGCAGCAGGGACCGGAGGCTTGTTTTTAACCACGGAAGATGGAGGGGAGACATGGACTTCCCACACGGCGGGGA
>JASHQK010000243.1 GCA_030039195.1 Candidatus Sulfotelmatobacter sp. | reverse complement strand
ACGGTTACCCCCAACCTTGCCGCGCTTTATGCGGCTGGAGTGGGGCTTAATTCGGCTCCAATTGCGTTATCAAAAACTCTGCCGATCCGTCGCCATACTCGTGCAAAAGAGCATGGCAGTGATTAAGAAGGAATTCTATTTTCCCGTCACTGTGAAAGGCGATAATGTCGGCGATACGGTTAAGTAACTTCAATTTCCGCGGAGAAAGACAAGTAAGCGGAGGGCCCCACAACGCGCCGGGCGGCTTTTATGCTCCCGGATGAATCAACCGCACAATCCAGAAAGCGAACGCGCCCACGGCGGCCGCGGCCGGGATCGTCAACACCCAGGCCCACACAATGCGCGCGGCCACGCCCCAGCGCACGGCGGACAAGCGGTTTGTGGATCCCACGCCGACGATCGCACCCGTGATCGTGTGCGTGGTGCTCACCGGAATCCCTGCCAGGGCGGTTGAAAACAAGGTGATGGCTCCGGCGGATTCGGCGCAGAATCCTCCGACCGGCCTGAGCTTGGTGATGCGCGATCCCATGGTATGCACGATGCGCCATCCGCCGAAATAAGTTCCCGCTGCAATCGAGGCATGAGCGGCAAGAATAATCGGCCAATGAAATTTTCCCCAGCTTCCCGCCAGCTCTGACGCCGACAAAAAATGCGCCCCGTAGAGCGCGCCGGCCACAATGCCCATGGTTTTCTGTGCGTCGTTGCCGCCGTGGCCCAGGCTGTACGCGGCCGCTGAGAGCAACTGCAATCTACGAAACCAGGCATCAATCCTCCGCGGCGCCTTGTTGCGCAGCAGCCAGAACACGGCAACCATGAAAGTCAGCGCCAGAATGAGTCCCATGACCGGCGCGACCACGATGAAAATCAGAGTTTTCGTCCAGCCCTCGGCGATGATGACGTGCCATCCCGATCGCATGACCGCAGCGCCGGCGTAGCCGCCGATCAGAGCGTGCGAGGAAGACGTCGGCAGGCCCCACCACCAGGTCAGCAAGTCCCACACAATCGCGCCGATCAACCCGGTGATCACCACAACTTGCGTGATCTCACTGACGCGGATCATGCCCGCGCCAATCGTCTTGGCCACCGCCGTTCCCAGCAGAAATGCCGCTACGAAGTTGAAGAAGGCAGCCCACAATACGGCCAATTTTGGCGATAACACCCGCGTGGAGACTACGGTTGCAATACTGTTAGCGGCGTCATGAAATCCGTTGAGGAAATCAAACGTCAGCGCAAACAGTATTGTGATGATCAACAGAAGCAGGTTGAGATTCACCAGGGTGCCTGTTGCGTAGCAAATTTCCGGTTCAGGTGTTTTTCAGTACGACCGATTCCAGCACGTTGGCGACATCTTCCGCCTTGTCGGTAGCGCGCTCGAGAAATTCAATCAATTCCTTGATCTTGATCAGCGTAATCGGATCCTTCTCGTGTTCGAACAGGTTGGCAATGGCCTGCTGCGCCACCGTGTCCGCTTCATTTTCCAGGCGGTTGATCTCGACACAATGAACGAGGATGTTGTCATTTTTCTGCATCCGCGATACCGCTTTCTGCAATTCCTCGCTTTGCATCAGGATAATCTTGGCCAGTTCGGCGGCTGCCGGCGGCGGGTCTGTAATCCGGTAGATCTGAATTCTCGTGGTCGCCGTGTGAATGAAATCGAGCACATCGTCGAGCTTGGAGGCGAGCTGGTAGATATCTTCGCGATCGAACGGAGTGATGAACGTCTGGTTCAATTTGGTCAGAATGGCGTGCGTCAGCTCATCGCCCTGGCGCTCGATGTGCCGGATTTCGTCGATTTTCCCTTCCACATCGCGATAGTCCGCAAACAGATTGACCAGGCTCCTGGCTCCTGCGATGAGATTGTCGGAGGTTGCGGAGAACATCCCGAAGAAGCTGGTATCTTTCGGAATCAGCTGGAACATTGGGAAGCGATAAAACGAAACGCCTGAGTGCCGATTGGATGCAGCAATGGAAACCGAACACTATCTCACTTTGCCGGAAGACCCGTCAATGACGCGGGTCACGCCGGAAGGTCCGGCCTTCCCAATCTTTGCGGCTTGCAAAAAGATCCGAGAGTCGCGGCGCTGTGCAGGTGTGCGGAGAGGGTTGCCCTCGCTAGCTTGAGCGCCGGTTCGCTGACACTACTGTCCGAGCCGGCATTGCACAGCCGAGGGCCACGAAAAGAGCGAAGACGGTGAGCGCGCCAATGGCAACGAGTTCGAAGAAATCGACGAACAGCTGACCCAATCCCATGCGGCCATTGTGCCGCCGCCGGCCTGCTAACGCGATGTTACTAAGAGGCTACTCTCGGCTCACAGAGGTAACCAGCACGCGTTACCTCCGGCTCAACAGCTTTCTCCATCGCCCGCCCATCGCCTACCCGATCGCTCGAACTACTTCAAGCTGATTGTTTCCTTCAGCGGCAGGTCCTGCGACGAGCCGCCTACCATAAACGTGTAGTCTCCCGGGATAAGTTCCCATGCATTCTTCTGCACGTTGAAGATGGAGAGAAATCTCTGATCCACATTGACGGTCACCTCTCGGCTCTCGCCGGCGTTCAATGCGACCTTGCTCCATCCCACCAGCCGCTTGGGAGGTTCTTCGGCGGCGGGCGGCAGGGCAGCATACACTTCCGCAATTTCCGCGCCGGCGCGATTGCCCGTGTTGGTCACCGTGAAGGTCACGTTCGGATCCCCACCGCCCCCGACTCGCAGGCCAGAATAAGCATAGGTCGTGTAGGACAGACCATATCCGAAGGGGAACAGCACCGGTTTGTTCTCAGCGTCATACCACTTGTAGCCCACTTTCACGCCTTCGTCGTATGTGACTTGAAAGGGCGCGAGTCCAGCCGCAATTTCCTTCCACGGCTCAGGCCCTCCATGATGAGGGATGGATTCCGGCGGCGGCTGAACGACGGTAGGATGCGGCAAATCGGCTTCGCTCCTGGGAAATGTCATGGGAAGCTTTGCGCTCGGGTTCACCTCGCCGAAAAGAATGTTGGCGACCGCCTCGGCCCCGCGGCTGCCCGCGAACCAGGCTTCCAGAATGGCGTTGACCTGGCCGGCCCACGGCATAGTGACGGGACCCCCCGTCTCGAGAACGACGATCGTATGCGGATTCGCCGCAGCCACTTTGGAAATCAGATCGTCCTGATGCAAAGGAAGTGACAGGCTTTCCAGGTCCATTCCTTCGCTCTCCCACTGATAGACGAAGATCACGGCCACATCGGCGTTCTTGGCTAAAGCTGCCGCCGAATCCGGATCCGCTCCTGAATCAAACTGAACTCTGGCATAGGGAGCTTTCGCGCGAATCGTGCGTAGAGGCGAAGTCGGAAACCAGATCTGCTCCTGCCACTCGGTGTCTCCGTGGCCCGGAGGCATGATCGCGTTTCCGCCGGGAGGATCGACCTGCGCCGAGCCGCCACCGGAGATCATGCCCACGTCGGCATGCGGACCGATCACGGCAATGCTGTGGATTTTGGCCGCCTCGAGCGGAAGTTGCGCAGCATCATTTTTCAGCAGCACCGCGCCCTGCTCTTCGATTTTCTGCGCCACTGCGAAACCGCCAATCACGTCGACCACGCTGCGGTGTGGCGGATCATCCACCACGCCGGTGGCAAACATCGAGCGCAGAATGCGCTGCACGTGATCATCGAGTTCGGCGTGCGAAACTTTGTCCGATTCCACGTCGCGCTTGAGTTCATCGCTGTAGAAAATCCAGCCCGGCTCTTCGTGATCGAGGCCGGCGTGCGAGGCTTTCGCGGCGCTGTGCGTGCCTCCCCAATCACTCAGCACAAATCCTTTGAAGTTCCAGTCTTTTTTCAGGACGTCGTTGAGCAGATACTTGTTTTCGCAGGCGTAGTCGCCGTTTACGCGATTGTAGGAGCACATCACCGCGGCGATGTCGGCATCGTGCAGGGCGATCTCAAAAGCCAACAGATCGCTTTCCCGCGCCGCCCGCTGGTCGATGTTTACGTTGACCGCGTTGCGTCCGCTTTCCTGGTCGTTGAGCGCGTAATGCTTGATGTCACCCATCACGTGCTGCGCCTGCTCGCCTTTCATCACCGCCGCCACCATTGTTCCGGCCAATACCGGATCTTCGCCCAGATATTCAAAGGTGCGGCCATCGCGCGGTTCGCGCGTCAGGTTGACGCCGCCGCCCAGCGTCATGTTGTAGCCCTGCGCGCGCAATTCACGGCCGATCAGCGCTCCATAATCGTAAGCCGCATTCAGATCCCAGCTCGCGGCGCCGGCCACATCGGCGGGCAACGCGGTCGCATAACGGCCATTCACGCCGCTGGCTCGCACGCCATAAGCGGCGTCCGACATCTGGATGGGGGGAATGCCTAAGCGTGGAATGCCCGGCACATAGCCCGCGCCGCCGTTGGAATGGACGGCGAGCGGGCTGATCGGGCTGAGCCCCTCCATTCCGGTCCCATGCAGCAGCTGGATTTTCTCGTCCAGCGTCATTTGCTTCACCACCATCGCCGCGCGCTCATCAGGAGACAGTTTCGGGTTCATCCAGGGATGGGAGTTCTCGCTCGTCTGCGCGAACGCGCCCGGCAAGGCTGCGATCAGGAGCAGGATTGAAAGCGAACAAAATCGGTTTAGAAGGGCAGGGCTTCGCATCGGGTCCTCTCAAATTGATTACCAAATCGATTATGTTACGCCTATTTGCTACCCTCCTGAGTGACAATTTTGGTGGCGTGGTTGAGCCGTTATTTGGACTGACGCAGGTGGGAAAGGTCACGAAAGGGTGTTCCAGTG
>JASHQK010000242.1 GCA_030039195.1 Candidatus Sulfotelmatobacter sp. | reverse complement strand
CCGCGTTGATCTACACCTCAGGTACGACTGGAAAACCCAAGGGCGTCATGCTAACGCACCGCAATGTGCTATTCACGGCGGCCGTCGCGGCGAATATCCGTTCACTCACACCACAAGATCGCCTCTACTGCGTTCTTCCGCTCTCGCACGTAGTCGGATTGTCGATCATTCTTCTGGGCACCCTCATGAGCGGAGCGACCGTATATCTTTCATCGCGCTTTGATCCCATGAGCGCCCGGGTCGCGCTCGATCGTGAGCACATTACGATCATGCTCGGCGTGCCGGCCATGTTTGGCCAGTTCCTTCGCTACGCGAAAATGAAGAAGACTGACTCTCTGCATTTTCCCGCGCTTCGCATTATTTCCTGTTCCGGCGCGCCGCTCGATGCCTCGACCAAATCGGCCGTGGAAAAGCTCTTTGGCCTCACACTGCATCACGGTTACGGAATCACCGAGTGCGCGCCGAACATCGCCCAAACTCGCATCGAAGCCCCGCGCACGGACACTTCTGTCGGTCCCGCGCTTCCCGGAGTCGAAATCAAAATCATGGGAAGCAATGGTCAACCGGTGTACGAGGGAGAAGTGGGGGAAATCTGGATTCGCGGTCCCAATATCATGAAGGGCTATTATCACGCGCCGGAGGAAACGGCTGCCGCCATCAATGCGGAGGGTTGGTTCAATAGCAGCGACCTCGGCCGCATGGTCGACGGAAACCTGTTTCTCGTGGGCCGCACGAAGGACTTGATCATTCGCTCCGGCTTCAACGTTTATCCCGCGGAAGTGGAAGCCGTGCTCAATAGCCATCCCGCCGTCGCGCAGTCCGCCGTGCTGGGACGATCGGTCAGCGGCGACGAAGAAGTTGTCGCGTTCGTGCAGCTCATGCCGGAAACTTCCGCGACTCCGCGCGACCTGCAGGAGTACTCCGCCAAGCACCTGGCGACCTACAAGTGGCCCTCGCGAATCGTAGTGCTGCAGGCCATGCCGTCGACACCCACAGGAAAAATCATCAAGGGAGAATTGGCCAAGCTACTCGCCGACGAAGCCTCGCTCCAAGCCCTCACAACGGCACCTCGATCAACGTAGGACCTCCTGCGATGAATCCATCGCGCAGCGCCTTAGCGAATTTATCGAGCGAATTCACGCGCGTACCGGGCACTCCCATCCCCTTTGCGAGTTCGACCCAGTCGAGATCGGGCCGTCCGATCTCGAACATCCTCGACGCGGTCGGCCCCGGATTCCCAGCTCCGAGGTAAGAAAACTCACGCCTGAGCACGGCGTAATCGCGATTCGCGAATACGACCGTCGTGACATTGAGCCCTTCGCGCGCCATCGTCCACAGCGCTTGCAGCGTATACATGGCGCTGCCATCGGCCGTGAGGCACAGCACGCGCCGCTCAGGCGACGCGATCGCCGCGCCCAAGGCCAGGGGCAAGGCAATTCCGATCGATCCGCCTGTATTGCCCAGCCAATCGTGCTGCGGCGCTCCTCTGCTTGCCGCCATCATGCCGCGGCCGGAAGTCATCGACTCATCGACCACAATCGCATTCTCAGGAAGCATGGCGCCAACGACAGACGCCAGCCCCGGCAAGGTGATATTGCCTTGTGGCAAGGCTGGCCGTTCGCTTTTCTGTGCTGGGACTTTCTCATGGCCCGATGACACCGCTTCCGCAAGTGCCTCAAGAGTCCCCACCAGATCGTCGTTTGCGGCCGCTAGCGTGTAGATTTCGCATTCCGGCGAAGTGAATTCGCTGTTCTTGCCCGGGTAAGCAAAATATGCAACTGGAGGCGTCGAACCGACCAGAATGAGCTGACGAAAATCCTTGAACTGCTCGATCCCCTGCTCCAGGACGTACGCAACTCGATCTACCGCAGGCAGTCCAGCCCCGCGTTCAAGCCTCGTCACCGGATATGGCGCGAAAAGCCTGGCTCCTGTCGCCGCGCCAATGCGGCCGGCAGCAACCAGACCCCTCCCATACAGGCCATTTCCGGAAATCAGAATCGCTGTGCGTAGCCCCGAACGCAGCATCGTGGCCGCGCGTTCGACGGATTTCGCAGATGGCATTGCGGGCCGGGACAGCGACGGAATGGCTGCAACCAATCCCCCTTCACTCCACGCCAGATCAGCCGGAACAATCAACGTCGCGATTTGCCCCGGAGCGGTTCGGGCCGCGACGACCGCATCCGCCGCATCTCTGCCGGTTTCACCGACAGCCTTACTTGTCCGCAGCCACTTCGAATACGGCCGAGCTATGCCTTCAACGTCAGATGTGAGCGGCGCATCGTAATGCAGATGATAGGTCGCATGCTGGCCGACAATATTCACAATCGGAACTTGCGCACGGCTGGCGTTATGCAGATTCGCCATTCCGTTCGCGAAGCCTGGGCCCAGGTGAAGCAGCGTGCACGCCGGTTTGCCAGCGATCCTTGCATAGCCGTCTGCCGCCCCCGTCACGACTCCCTCAAACAACCCCAACACACAACGCATTCCCGGAGTGCGGTCCAGGGCGTGAACGATATGAATTTCCGACGTGCCCGGATTCGAGAAGCACGTCGTCACCTCTGCGGCCAGCAGCGTTCGAATCAGACTCTCTGCGCCATTCATCGAGGGGTCGGAACGTAATCCTTTCGATCTCGTAGTGAATATAATGCACGTTCCTCCACCTGTGTGCCAATTGCGTGGCTTGCACCGCGGGTATTGGGCGTTCTCAGAACAGTAAGAAGCCGGCGTTCGCTCTCCGAACGTCGGGAGCGATCAGTCCCGCCGTCCGCCCGCCAATGACATTTCGGCGGCAGTTCCATCGCCGCATCCCGCACACAGAAAGCCGGAGGTGTTTAGCGTCTGATCGATCAGGTTTGCTTGCGGAGCCTATCTCCCCACAACCAGAACTTCAAACTGGCCATTTTCGATGGTGGAGAGAAAAAGCTGGTGCGTCTTAGGATCGAGAGCCATTGTCTTCGCGCGGGGTACCGTTTTGACCGTCTCGATCACTGAATATGCGTCCGGACTGTCTTCCCGGATAACGGTGACTGTGCCTTCTCCATTCGAATTGAAAACCAGCCCGGTCTCGCGATCGAATGCCGTTGCATCCACATGCTCGCCGATCGGCAGTGTCGTAATGACCTTGCCGGTATCTGTATTCATTACCGCCATCACCTTGCTGCGGCACCCGATGAACAGCCGATGGTTCGCTCGATCGATAGCCATGCTGCTGGGAGAAGAACACGGCGATGTCGGCCAGCGCTCCTCCACTTTCAAGGTGCGGGAATTGATTTTCAGCACCTGGCTCTGGTCTTCGAGATTATTGAAAACGTAGCCTTCCCCGTCGGCCGCGGCAAATTCCGGCCCGCCGCCAAGGTCCACCGTTCCGGCAACTTTGCCCGTAGCCGCATCAATAGCGGTAGCGCTGTTGCCCTCGCCATTGAAGGCGAACACGCGGGAAGTCGCGGGATCATAAATGATCGCATCGGGCTTGCTTCCGGTGGGAACGTCGCTGATCGGTTTCAGGGTTTTGAGATCGAAAATTGTTACGGTCGAGGCCTTGCCATTGCTTACAAATCCCCGTCCCGATTCAGGCGCAATCGCGATCCCATGCACACCGGGCGTCTTCGGAACATTGCCGATAAGGCTCAGCGTATCGATGTCGAGCACTTCCACTTGCGTGCCATGAGAAACGTACAGGCGGCGCGCCGATTCATCCACGGTCAGATAGTCGAAGCTCCCCTGCCCCGGAATCGGGATTTTCTTAACGATGGCATACTCGACGTCGGGGGCAGATCTCGCCACCACAGTTTGACTCAAGACTAGCAGTGCCAGAAAGGCAATTTTGCACGCGGACGTTTGCTGAGCGCTGAGCAGTTTCATTGTTTTTCGCAGATTCTCCTCATGGCGGCGATCCTACGCGTGAACTCTGAAGGTCTCCTGAAACTGCCCGAATACCCTCAGAGGTCGAATGCACTACTCTCTTCGTGGCTCCCAGCGCAGGCCGAAAGAATATGTTGGGTGATAGTACTCGCGCTGGGTCACATACCATGGGCTGCCGTTAAAAAAACCGAAAACTTCATTTGTCAGATTCAACCCCTGCCAGAGCACGGTCAGCTGCTTCTGCACGCGGAAGCTGGCTTGTGCGTCAACCTGCAAATGAGAGTAAAGGTAGTTGTCACCGACGGGGCCCTTGGGGCCGAGATTCGAAGGGTCTTCACAGCCCGACCCATTCGATTGCGAGGCCAGGCACTGCTGCCACTGGTATTGGTAAATGCTGGCGCTGTTGTAGGTCGCTCCAAGGCGAGCCGAGAAACGTCCGCGATCGTAACTCGGACTGAGATTCCACATCGTGGGTGTCTGCCGCTGTAATGCAGGATTGTCGTTTCGCAGCGGAAGTGTCCCTGCGCTTGAACCGGTCTTCGAAAAGTTCGCCATGATTCCAAGTCCACTCCATGCACCGGGCAGGAATCCCAGGTGCTGAATGTAGGCGAATTCCACGCCATAGAGCTTCGCGTTCACTCCGTTGGCAATGTACGAAAAGATGTCTCCGACGAATTGCGGGTACTGCGTTCCCTGGTAATAGGGGTCGGCGAGGTAATAGATGGGCTGGCTCAACTGCTTATAGAAAAAGCCGCCCTGCAGTTCGCCGTAGGGTTTCAGGTAGCGCTCATAGAGTATGTCGTAGTTATTTGCGTGTTCCGGCTTCAGATTCGGGTTGCCGACGGAGATTGTGATCGGATTCGTGCTTTGGTCCTCAGTCACATACGGGACCATGTCGTACGGATTCGGACGCGAGATTCCTCGCCCGTAAACCGCCCGCAGGTCAGAATTATCCGTCAGATGGTAGCGAAGCTGAACGCTGGGCAACGGGTCCCAATACCACGTTTGTGCGGGCAGCGGAGTAACAGTCGCTTGAGTGCTGCTTGAATTGTTAGTGACCGAATAGCCCAGGATGTTCAACTGCGTCGCCTCGATCCGCAGGCCCGTCTGCAAACGGAAGCGCCCAAACTCGATCGTGTTCATCGCATAGGCGGCAGAGACCCGTTCGGTCAGATCAAAGTTGCTTGCATCTGAACCAAAAATCGTGGCGGGCTCGTCGAGAGCCACGACCCCCTGAGCAATGACGCTGTTCAGGTTGTTCACGATCGTGTTGTAATTCGTTACCGGCCCGAGATTGTAAGCATTGAAGTAATAGTGGGGATTTGTGAACCCGTCCAGGAAGTTCGACATCGGTGCAACGGGCGGATTATTGGGATTAGCTATAAAAGTTTGGTCATACGTAGGCGAGTACGCATCCTGACCCTTGTGAGCGTTGCGCACTTTGAATCCGAACTCGAAGACCGACGAGTGCGAACCTAGGTGATAGTTACGGCCCATGGAGAACGCACCCTGCAGGTTGACCTGCGAGGTCTCACCGGTAGTGCCGTCATACTCTGTCAACCCGTACTGGGTTGGATCGTAAATCGGGGATCCGGGAGCAAGGCATTGCGGGTCCCATTGGGGCAAGCGAAAATCGGTAGTCAAACCCGGCTCGAACTGGCAGGTACCTGTCCCCATATATGAAAACGTAGCTCCCGGATTTCCCGCCGCCGCCAGTTGCCGCGAGCGCGCCGCAGAAACGTCCCAGCTGATCCAGGAGTCCTGCAAAACGTGCTTGCCGCCGATGCCAATCACGGCGATTCCATAGTCGGGCAACCGGCTGGAAGTTTTGAACTTCGGAGAGTCCGGGACGATAATCGGTGTCGCTGCCGGCCCTGCAGGGTTCGGCGACACGTCGTCGTTGAGCGTGTACACCCACTTGTTGCCGTAATCTTTGAAGTCAGAGTCGAAATAATGCAGAAAGAGACCGGAAGCCGGATCTTTCAGCTTGTAATCAAGCGAACCGCCAAAGCCGTAGCGTTTGCGCTGGTAGCGGTATTCTCGAATGTCCATGCTGTCATACACCGGAATGACGTAGTTGGGATCCGGTTGTGGTTCAATATCGTCAATGCCGCGGCCGTTGTAGTCATAACTCCCCGAGAACAGCGCTCCGAAGCGCTTGTTCGCCCCGAAACGCTTGCCCACAGTTCCAGTCGTTAGGCCCATGTAACGCGTACCCTCGATTGGCGTGAATCCGCCGATACCCTCCAGTGTGAGAGTGGGCGCATCACTAGCTTTCTTGGTTACCAGATTCACCGTTCCGCCGATGGCGTCTGCATCCTGATTCGCGGCGAGAGTCTTGTTTACTTCCACCGACTCGACGATGTCTGCCGGGATCGTATCCAGCTTCACCTGGCGCACATTGTCCTCAGGCGCGGGAACCTCAATCCCATCGACAGTCGTATTATTCAGTCGGGGTTCGGTTCCACGAATCTGGACATACTTGCCTTCACCTTCATCTCGCTCCAGGCTCACTCCGGGCACGCGCCCCACTACATCCGCAATATTCTCGTTAGGCAGGCTTTGGATCAATCCTTGCGGCATGACGTCGAGGATGTTGTCGGAAGTTCGTTGCTCATTGATCGCCTCAGCCACACCCTGTGCGTCTGCCACCACCGTGACTTCCTGGCTGCCGCCCGAGACCTGTAAAGTTGCGTTGACGCGGACCGCTTCACCGGCTTTGATCGTCACCTGGCTGCTAAAGTCCTGGAAGCCGACGTAGGAAATCTTCACGGTATATTCGCCCGGCGCAAGCCCGGTAATCGTAAATTCGCCCTGGCCATTGGTCGCAACCGACAGGATTTTCGGTTGTAGTTGCACCTGTGCGCCCGGCAGAACTGCCCCTTGTTTGTCTACGACCCTGCCGCTGATCACGCCGGTTCCGTGCTGAGCGATTGCTGTTGTTGTCAGAAGGAATAGAACGACCACCGCGGCCGTAAGAATGGAAGAGCGCTGAAGGAAACTTGAAGGAGAACGGCGTCTCATGGATTGCTCCTTAGTACTGGGCTCGAAATGTCGGCACCGGCGTGAAGGGGAATCCTAGGAATGGCTGTGAAGTGATGATGAAAGCCAAGTTAAAATTTTTTCAGGTTCCGCGAAAGTTGCGCCTTTCCGCTCTAAACTATGCAGAAAGCTGCTTCTGTCGCATCCTCTGAACCGTATGAATTTGCTGATTGTGGAAGACGAAACCCGGATGGCTGACCTTCTTCGCAAAGGATTAAACGAAGAAGGTCACCGGGCGACTTGCGCGCCCGACGGAGTGCAGGGTCTGGAACTCGCCAAGCACTACGATTTCGACGTGATTATATTGGATCTCATGCTGCCGAAGCTCAGCGGCTATGAACTCGCGAAGCGGCTGCGCGCCGAGAAGGTGAACACCCCCATTCTCATGCTCACGGCTCGCGATTCGGTGCCCGACATCGTACGCGGGCTTGATCTCGGCGCCGACGATTACATGACCAAGCCCTTCTCGTTCGATGAACTGGTGGCGCGACTCCGCGCCGTCAAGCGCCGTGCCGTCGCCGCCGAGGATACTTGCCTGCGCGTCGGAGACCTCCTTCTCGATCTTGCCAGCCGGGAAGTAATTCGCGGCGAGCAGCGTATTTCTTTGACCCGCACCGAGTACAGCTTGCTGGAACGACTCGTCTATCGCGCCGGAAAAGTGGTTTCACGGCGCGCGCTCATCGAAGCTGTTTGGGGATTCGATCGCGAGATCGAAGAAAATACCCTGGATGCGTTCATGCATCTTCTACGCGTGAAAATTGATCCGCCCGGCCGCCGGAAACTGATTCACACCGTGCGCGGTGTCGGGTATATGATCCGCGGCGAGATCGGCAGCTAACGACGTTATGAAAAGACCGTCTATCGGCGTCCGCCTCACCTTATGGTACCTGGCGATTTTCGCAGTCGCTCAGGTCGCCTTCGGTGCCGGAATGTGGTTCCTCCTGCGCCATCATCTTTACGATCTAGCCGATGACAACCTCGAAGGCCAGATCGAAGATTTGCGCAATTTCATGGAGGCGCAGAAGAAAAATGCCTCCATTGCCAAGCTGCAGGAAGAGGTCGCCGAGGCTTATTTGCTGGAGCATTCGGGCGACTATCTCGAACTCTATGCCGAGAATGGCGCGCTGCTTTATCGTGCCGCATTTCTCCAGGACCACCCAGTCTCGCTTGTAGCGCCCGATCAGTTCCGCAAACCTGTCTTTCGCAGCCTTTGGATCGGAGGCCGCCCATTCCGCTTCACGGTCCGACGTTTCGCGGCCAACGGCCACGTCTACACCGCAACGACCGGAATTCCGATGGACGACGAGGTCGAGACGCTGGGGCTGTTCCGCACATACTTATTGATGTTTGCGCCGCTGCTGTTTCTCGTGGCGGCAGGCGGAGGATATTGGCTGAGCCGGCGCGCTCTCTCTCCCGTCGATGAACTCGTGCGCACCGCTCGCGATATCAATGGGGTGAACCTCAACAGCCGCTTGCCCAAGCTTACCAGCGGCGACGAACTGCAGCGCCTCTCCGACACCTTGAACGAGATGCTGGACCGGATCGAAACTGCCTTTCTTCGTGTTACCCAGTTCACGGCTGATGCCTCACACGAACTGAGAACGCCGGTGTCTCTGATCCGCACGGAAGCCGAGTTAGCCCTGCGTCGTTCTCGAACCGACGCCGAGTACAAAGAAGCGCTGAGGAATATTCTGCTCGAAGCGGAACGCACCACTGGCCTTGTGCAACAGCTTCTCTCCCTGGCCCGCGCCGACTCCGGCCGCGAAACGCTCCATATGCAGTCCACGAATCTGGCTGAGATCATGCATGCGGTCGAGGAGAGCTGGCGGCAAGTTGCTCAAATCCGTAATTTGCATTTCTCCGCAACCATTGCCGAGGAATCATTCATTGTGGGCGATTCGACCGCTCTCCGAAGACTGGCCGACCTGCTCCTCGATAACGCCTTCAAGTACACTCCCTCGCCCGGCACTGTCAGCTTGAAACTTGAACGGAAAACCGACAGCGTCATGATGACCGTTCAGGACTCCGGCATCGGGATCGCAGAAGAAGAATTGCCAAGAATCTTCGATCGCTTTTACCGCGTTGACAAAGCACGTTCCCGCGAACAAGGCGGCGCGGGTCTTGGACTGGCGATTGCAAAATGGATCGTCACCCAACATCGCGGCTCCATCTCCGTCGAGAGCCACCCATCCCAGGGAAGCCTGTTCCGCGTCGAATTACCCCTTTCCGTTGCACCCGCACCCAAACCAGTCTTGGCGTGACACTCTGTCGCTTTTTGTCTGGGGAGCTAGCGGTAG
>JASHQK010000241.1 GCA_030039195.1 Candidatus Sulfotelmatobacter sp. | reverse complement strand
ATAGTTGGTCGCGTTCTGGAAATCGTCGCCAAAAAAACTGGACTGCGTGGCTCCGTTAAACCGCCGACCTTTTATCTCGTAAGTATGACCGAGGTAAAGTGTGGCGGGAGGGTTGACGATTTGCGGCTCAATCCCTGGGAGGCTGGTCCCTTTGGGGGTGTAAATGAAGTAGTTATACACCCATCCCCAGGAAACCTGCATTACCAAGATTTGTCCTGTGGGAAGCGTTAACATCTCCGGCGCTGACGGGATTCCATCAGGCAGGTTTGTGAGCTGGCAATAAGAACTTCCGTTCCATTCGATGTAGTAGACGCCGTTGTTAGCCAGATATCCGCTGTTGTCCCTGGCTTGCGTACCTATTAAGTAGTTCCCATCGGGCAGCACAACAGACCCTTCATCCTCCGGCGACAACGTATAGGTACTCGTCCCGACCGTCACTTTGGGCATGTCGGGAGTCGCCGTCCATTTCTCGGTAATAGGATCATATAGTGCTGTGTAAACTGTGTTCGCGCTCTGCACGAAACCGCCAGTCGCGAAGTACAGTCCCGTGGGCAGGAGAGCCGCCGGCCCCTGCTCTCCAAAGACCGGGGAGTCGAGGGAACAACTGTTGCTTTCCTGGAATCCGTTTCCGTAGGCATAAAGTTTGTCGGGAGTGTTGCCGCCGGAGGTCCACTCATTTAATGCAGGATTGTAAATCTCCGAGTTTCTGCGGTTGCTCACCGTCGTGCACGTATTGTCGGCAGCTTGGCCCGGCCAGCAGGTCCCAACGAACAGCACATCGTTATCAGGCAGAAGCGTGAAGCTTGCCTCTGACGTCCATTCTGGCGGTTGTGGCATTGAATTCCAGCTCAGAGTCTTTTCGTCGAAGAGCGCAGTTTGGCCAGTACCGCCGTAGTTGCCACAGGCATTGCCCAGCATAAATGTTCCGTCCGCTAATACGACTGAGGGAGCGTCGCCGATTACCCACCAACCGGTCGGCGGAGCTATATCCGTCCATGTGTTGTTTGTGGGATCGTAAAGCGCACCTACGTAAATATCCGCTGGCATGCCTTGATCAAATTCGCCGCCTTCAAGAATGACTTTGCCGTCTGGTAGAACTGCCGAGGCGAAGGCTGCCGGCGCAAAGTCAGCCAGCGTCGCCAACTGGCTCCAACTCGCTGGCTGCCCTCCGGGACAATCCGTCGCATTGAGGCTGTAGCAGCCGGTTCTACTGGGTATCAGAGCATACCAGTCCTGCCACGGGTTACCGGAGCTGGCCCCCGTAACATACTGAGACATCACCCGCCCGTCAGTAAGGAGCAGTGGTGTAGAAAGCTGAACTACAGAGCCAGGCACAAAACTCTGCTCACTCCATTTGCCTTGGTCACTGCACTGTGGTAATTGCGCATTGGCGGAAACCAGACTCACCTGACATACACAGACAGTCAAGTACAAGCGGACCGCGTTCAGAGTTCGCATATTTCTACTCCTTTGCGATCAGAATCGTTCATCCTTTCAGTCATTCATCTATGAGTGGTCGTGGTTACATCCGAGCCTGTCGTCGGAGGAAGCGGGGTGGAATTGGGTTGCGGTTGCGCGACCGGAAGTCTGAGCGCTCGGGGTCGGCACCGACAGCATGAAGGCCGAAGCCGGCAGTCCCCCCAAGGTCTGCGCGTCTCCGGCCTTCAATGCATACGGCACGCTTAGCAACATCACCCGGGCCTGCTCCGGCTGGCCTGCCGGTTGCGCTCCGAGCCAGCGTGCATCTCCAGAACTGAAAACGTCGGCGGGAAGTCCCTCGGCTGTGGTGGAACCCAGCATGACCGAGTAATGGCCGTTGCTATCGGCGCGGACATTCTGCGTCTCCAGCCACAGCTGAGCGCCGCCTTGCTGATCTTTATAGAGAGCGAAAGTCACACCCACGATGCCGGTCAGGGGCTTGCCGTTGAGATCGAGAAGCGTGCCGGCAAATTTCACGAACTGCGGAATCACTGACGCGGGTTGCGATCCGGGAACGGCTGCGCCTGCGTCCGCCGCGGGAGTCTGGGCGGCAACCGCGCCGAAAGATCCGACCAGAAGACAGACAACCAGCGCGAGGCGCCTGGAACACGGCTTCATGGAGCCCTCCCTGGGCAGCTTAAGGGGAAAACCTGGGTGAAATCGCAACCAGCGGCGTTTCGTGTCTACCGCCTTTACCTGAGGAAGCGCGAAATCGGGGGAAAGACTGGCACGGGCGGAAAAAAATAGTTGTGACTTTTGGACGGGACGCATTGCGCCTCCCCGGACGAGCGCGTCCGGGAGTCCACAAGCCGCTTGTTCCGTCGACATCCCTCTTCTCGCAATGGCGCCGAGAAGTGGGGCACCCTTTTTTGCCTCACTGGGTCGCAGGCCATAGATACTCAGGGGGCTGGCTCTGTCGGGCATAACGCGACAAGCGTGAGCCAACCGCGGAGGTCCTGCCCCCGTAAGATGCTGGAGGGCCTATAATTTCCTGCTCACGGTTCCAAGGATTCTTCGTCTATCTCTATGCAAGCTCGGATACGGCATAGATACCGAGCTGGTAGAGGGATACAAAGAAATGCCGGCCGATGCATGGGCGGTAGCACTTGCGATTGGCGAACCGCACTCGACAGAGAAGAGTGACAGGGTAGAGAGAGTCAGCAGGAACCAATACCCCGCGCGGGACCCCATGGCTGCGCAGGAACGCCGCATAGATGACACGATGTTGATCCGCGAGGCGCAGCGCGGGAATCGCGCGGCCTTCGAAGAGCTGGTGCGTCACTACGACCACGCAGTGTTGCGGCTGGCCCTGCATCTGACCGGCAGCGAGCAGGATGCACAGGATGTCTACCAGGACGCCTTTCTAAAGGCATACAGGAATCTGGGGAATTTCCGCTTCGAGTGTTCCTTCTACACCTGGATTTACCGGATCGTGACCAATCTGTGCCTCGACCATCTGCGCAAGAAAAACGTGCGCAAAGAGGACTCTTCCGTGACGAAGGACCCGGATGGCGGAGAGTATGACCTGCTGGATCAGGTGGCGGATGGTCGGGCAGGGGCGAATCCGGAGCGGGATTTGATGCGGCGGCAGCTGGGGTCGCGGATAGCCGGCGCGCTGGAGAGGCTGACACCACGCGAGCGCATGGTGTTCGAGCTGAAGCATTATCACGGATTGAAGCTGCGCACCGTCGGCGAGATTTTGCACACCACGGAAGAAACGGCCAAGAACACGCTGTTTCGGGCGACGCAAAAGTTGCGCGGCGCGTTGGTGGATATGAGGTGAATGCAAGCTGCCGAGCTCCGCTCGGCCGGACGGGCGAAGGCGCCCGTCCCACACGGTTCGTTGAAGGTGAAAAGTTATGAAGTGTGAATGGTTGCGAGAAAATATCGTGCTTTACGTTTATGGCGAACTGGCCGACGACGCCCGCCACGAACTGGAACAGCATGTGGCCCGCTGCGCGGACTGTGCAGCCGAACTGAAGGCGGAGCAGGATTTTCACGCTCTGCTATCGCAGGATCGCGCCGCGGATCCGACACCGAATTTTGTGGCGGCTTCGCGCATGCGACTGCAGGAAGCGCTGGAAACCGCACAGCAAGGCGGGTTCTTCAGCCGTCTGGCTTTTGATCCGGCAAACTGGCTGCGCCAGATTCGCTTTTCGCCCGCGCTGGCTTCTGCGATTTTGATTATCGGATTTGCCGGCGGAGCTCTGACGACCTACAGGATTCGCCCGGCGGCACCGACTACCACCCTTTCCGCACAAAAAACAGACCAAGTTCCTCCTGAGGCTTCCATCGCCGGCATCAGTTCCATCACGCAAGAGCCGGGCACGAATCAGATCAGTATCAAGTACAACACGCTGTCGACGCAGGAAGCGCAGGGATCGCTGAACGATCAGAGAATCCAGCAACTGCTGCTCTATGCCGCGCACAATAACTACAATTCCGGCGTGCGCGTGGATTCCGTCGATCTGCTGGCGCAGAAAACCAACGATCTGCAGGTGCGCGATGCTCTGATCTACGCGCTGCAGAATGACACGAATCCGGGCGTGCGGCTGAAATCGCTGACCGCGCTGGGAACTTATGTGAAAGATGACGCTAATGTGCGAGATGCGATTTTGCGGGCGCTGGTAAATGATACGAATTCCGGTGTGCGCATCGAGGCGCTGCGCCTGCTGGAACCGGTGGAAGTCGACGGCAGCGTCCGCGGCGTGCTGATGACGCTGGCGGCGAAGGATCAGAGTCAGTACATCCGGTCGCAGGCGCGAACCATGCTGGCGCAATTGCCGGAGATCGATTAGGAAAATCCCCTACCCTAAATTCGCCAACTGCGCGAGTTCAAGATGGGGCAACCACGGGAAGAAAAGAGGGAAATGAATTGAAACGCGCGCTACAAATCGTCAGCCCGGTCATAGCGCTGGCATTGCTTGCCGGCCTGGCCGCGGCGCAGGAAACACACATCAGCCGTGAAGGCGGAGCCTGGGCACAGGAGATCACTGGTTCCCTGAGCGGCGTCAAGAACTTGAGAGTGAAAGTGGCCACCGGCTCGGTGGTGGTACGCGGCGGGCAGCAGCAGGGCATCAACTATGTCGCGCATATTCGTTTTGGAACTTCTTCCGAGGAAGAAGCGCGCCGCCAGTTCGAGGAATACAAAGTCACCGCCTATGTGAGGGGAGATACCGCCTGGATCGTCGGCGATTGGCAGGGGAGAAGACAGCCGCGGCATTGCTCATCGGAATTTTCTGTCATGGTACCGCGGGAGATGACACTGGTGAAACTGGAAACCGAAGGTGGCAGCGTGGATGCCACGGGAGTAGCGGGCCACGTCGAAGCTGACAGCGGCGGCGGAAGCATCCATGTCGACGATATCGGCAATGGCGTGAGCGCGGAAACCGGCGGTGGTTCGATCAGCGTAGGCACGGTGAGCGGAGAACTGGGGCTGCATACCGGCGGCGGTTCGATCGACGTGCGCCAGGCGAACGGAAAAGTGATAGCGGAAACGGGCGGCGGAAGCGTGGAGATTCACTCCGGAGCGCAAGGAGCAGTCGTTGAGACCGGTGGCGGCAGCATTGGAGTGCAGCACGCGAGCGGAAAGGTGAAGGCTTCTACCGGTGGGGGCAGTGTGGAGCTGGCCGACATCGAGGGACCGGTCGACGTCGATACCGGTGGCGGCAGCATTCATCTGACGTCCGCCAAAGGGCATGTTCATGCCGAGACTGGCGGCGGAGGGATTCAACTTATGGGCGTGCCTTCCGCGACCGCCGAGACCGGCGCCGGCGGAATCACGGTCAAGCTGGTGAATACCGGTGGGGAACGTCACGATTCCGATCTGGAAACCTCCGCTGGCGACATCACCGTCTACATTGCTCCCGATGTGGCGCTCAATGTCTGGGCCAGTGTGGATATGGGGAGCGGCCATCACATCACCTCGGACTTTCCGGATATCCACATTCACAGCGAAGGAGACTGGGGTTCAAAGTCGTATTCGGCGGAAGGCAAGCTGAACGGCGGAGGCCCCACGCTGAAGGTACACACGTCGAGCGGAGACATCAACTTCCGCCACGAGCGCTGAGTCACGGGTTGCGAGAAGCGCAACGTGTGCTGCGAAGCCGATATAGCACGGTTCGAAGGAAAATCTTGGGATTCCAGGAAATGACCATGAGCAAACACCTCCTGATCAGCATTGCATTATTGCCTCTATTGCTCAGTTACTCACATGCGGCGCAATCGGAGCCGGTGGACCCGTCGCTATCGCAGGCCTGGGTTTTCTCCAGTGATGACGATGAGGGCGGCGGCGAATCGTGGTTGGGCGTAAGCATCGCCGACGTTACATCGGATCGCCTGACCGCTCTCAAGTTAAAAGAGGAAAAGGGCGCGGAAGTGACCATGGTCGATCAGGACGCTCCGGCGGGGAAAGCGGGCCTCGAAGAGCACGACGTGATTCTGTCGATGAACGGGAGTGCGGTGGAGAGTGCGGCGCAACTGCGGCGCATGATTCACGAGATGCCGCCGGGACGGGTCATCACGCTCGGCCTGAGCCGCAACGGCCAACCCATGACGGTCAAGGTGCAACTGGCGAGCCGCGAGAAGGAATTCACGATGTTCGGTCCGAAGTCGAAGGAATTTGAGGTCCACATCCCCGAGATTCATGTTCCGGAGATAGACATCCCGTCGATCACGATGGTGATGGCGACAGCTTCTGCTCGCAGCGGCCTCACAGTGGAGAACATCACGCCGCAACTGGGCGAATTTTTCGGAGTTAGGAATGGAAATGGCGTGCTGGTGCGCAACGTGGAAAAGGGCAGCCGCGCGGAAAAGGCCGGCTTCCGTGCCGGGGACGTGATTGTGAAAGTAAACGATCTGCCCGTACATGACACCAGCGACTTTAACCACGCCGTACACTCGCGCACCGGAAACTCGATCGGTGTGGTCATCATGCGAGACAAGAAAGAGCAGAACCTGAACCTGGCGCTGCCAGAGCGAAAAGACTCAGGCGATCTGTGGAACGAAGAAAGCTTCGACGGCGCGCCGCAGATTCAAGCGCAGTCTGCGTATGCGATAAATGAATTCAGTGACGAGATTGCGCGTTCGTGGCCGCAGGTCGAACTCGCGGCGCGACAAGAGGCGGAGAATGCGCGCAAGATGGCAGAGCAGGTCCGCAAATCGATCTGCGACGAGCAGAAACAGATGCGCGAGCAAATGCAGAAGCAGACGGAAGATTTCAAAAAGCAACAGGAAAAAATGAGGCAGGAGTTCGAACAGATGCGCGTTGGGCGCGGTCAGCTCTTGCATTCGCTTCAGTCGGAACGAGAGCAGCTGCGGAAAGAACAGGAAGATCTGAGACAGCAGCTCGAACGCATGCGCCAGCAAATTTCTGGTCGTTGGCTCGAGATCTGAAATGGTCTCTCGGGCTTATGCGCGAGCCGAAGCAGCGCGCGTGACGGTGGTCAGGCAGACGCGATTTCTGCCCGACTGCTTGGCAGCATAGAGGCCGACGTCGGCAGCACGAACTAGTTCGTCGCGGCTGGTTCCGTGTTCCGGAAATACGGCAACTCCGGCGCTGATGGTCACCGTGCGCGGAACCCCAGGGAAATTCCAACCTTCCACGAGCCGCAGCAGCTTTTCGGCTACTCCCAAGGCGTGTTGAGCATTCGTGTTACTGAGCAAGATCGCGAACTCTTCCCCGCCGTAGCGGCACACGACGTCGATTTTCCGCAGTTGCTGATGGAACAACGATGAAACTTGCCGCAGCACTTCATCGCCAAGCAGGTGGCCAAATTCGTCATTGAGACTCTTGAACTGATCGATATCGGTGATGACGAGGGCCACGCCGGACCCACTGCGGCGGGCTCGTTCGATTTCCTCGGTGATGCGCATCTCGAAGAAGCGGCGATTGAAAATGCCCGTGAGTCCATCGAGATAGGAAAGGTGGCGAATCCTTTCGACATATTGCGCATTCTGAATCGAACTGGCGAAAATGTCCGCCACCGATTCCAGCGCCTCAGGATCATGGTCACGAAAGCCGTCCGGCTGGGCGCTGTGCAGAGTAAGAACGCCCAGCGACTGTCCAAATGAAATCAGCGGAATGCTGATGCGCGACGCGCATTCGGAAAATAATTGGAATGCGTTGGGGTTGGCACGAATGTCCTTCTCGAGCAACGTGGATCCGCTGGCCAGGATTTGCGACCACGGCTGGGAATCTGGCGGCAGGCGTCCGCCGACGGCGAGTCGAGCGGTCAGGGTTCCGGCGTGCGCGCGCAGGACGAGCTCGCCATCTTCCCGCAGACAAAGCGACACATGCGGCACCTGGAATTCGTGCTGAACCAGCGAGCAGACGCGCTCCAGCAAATCTTCGAGGTCCATGACCGCCGTACTCTGCTGCGCGATCTTGTTGATGGCTTGCAGTTGCCGGGCGCGTTGCCGCTCCAGCGAATAAAGCCTGGCATTCTGCAGAGCGATGGATGCCTGGGTTGAAAACAGGGTCAGAAGATCAATCGTTTCGCGGTCAAAGTGGTCGAGCCGGTCACTCTGGCAGTCGAGCACGCCCACGACCTGGTCGCCCAGCATCAGTGGGATGGCCAGTTCCGAACGCGTAGAGTGTGCAGAACTGATGTAACGGGTGTCCTTGCTGACGTCGGGAGCGTAAACGGGCCGCTTTTTGACTACGGAGGCGCCGGTAATTCCATCGTGACAACCGAGCCGCACGTTCGCGGTACCGGGATCCCAGCCGATTTGCGAGCGGACGCACAGCTGCTGCGTTTCCGCGTCGAGCAAGAGGATCGCTGCATTCTGCAGACGAAAATAGTCGCGCGCAATGCCGAGGATGCGCTGCAAGACCTCATCTAAGTCGAAGGTCGAGAGCACGGCCTGCCCGGCGTCGTACAGAACAGCAATTTTCTGCATGTAACCGGATTTTACTGGCGCGCCTCGGAAGACCAGAGGTTCCGAAAGTAACCGAGTTCTTGCGTGCGCGCTGAGACGCCGCCGCTTGCGGCCGGCCTACTTCCATTTTCTGGCGGTGCGGATCAAGCCGTAGGCAACCAGACACAACCAGAAGTCCACCAGCATCCCGACATCGAAGTGAAAAGGATGATGACGGGCAATGGGGGGAAACGTAGGCGCAAGAAGAAAATACGCGACGTTGCCTAGGATGACGGCCGCCAGGGCCTGAACGAAATTGACCAGCACCGATTGTTTAGACACCGCATCCCTCCGGCGGGTTTGCCGATACTGTTGTAACGCTATTCGAGGAACGCCGCGGCTTGTTTTGGTGGACGCAAAACACGGCTGGCAGGCTAGACTTCAGCTTCGGACAACCTCGGCAACATGGGGCCGGAGAAGTTCGGCCAGCTGCTCGCTCGTGGCATTGCCCTCCATACGGCGGTCGCCGACCTCGATCACGGGCACGGCACGAATGTGCTTTTCCGTTAGCACGCCAGGCCTGAGAGTCACATCGACTTCGCGAAGCTGGAATCTCACGTGCTTCTGCAATTCGTGCAGCCGTCTTTTCACGATCGGACAGAATGGGCATCCGAAAGCCGTATAAAGCGTGACATCAGGGATTGTATAGTCCAAATCAGCGTAGACGGGACTTTGGGCTGGGCGATCGTCCACCCGGCCATAACCCATCGCCTGCGCGATGGAGGGAAACGCGCGGATGTAAAGCCACAACGCCAGCGGCATGATTGCGAGCCATCCCAAGGCCCAAAGATAATGGCCTTTGACCAGCAGGAACCCGAATCCGCCGGCGAGGAAAACCCAGTTCAGGTAAATCGCTGCCAGATAGCACTGTTGCTTCATGGATCGACGGTAGGCTCGGGCCTATGCGCGTGCCGTGATGCCGATCACGAGCGGCGGTGACGGTGCGGGTCGGCAGGTTTTGTAGCAATTACAATATGGGCAAGGAGTCGGTGTGAACCAAGGAGGGCCGCATGCGGCTGATTCTAACCTGGATATTAAGCGCGATTGCGGTTTGGATCGTGGCCCAGATTGTGCCGGGAATTTCGGTACGCGGGCCGATTGCGGCGCTCATCGCAGCGCTGGCGATTGGGTTTATCAATGCCACGATTGGCCTGCTGCTCAAGATCATCACTTTTCCTCTCACCTTGATCACGCTGGGATTGTTCTGGTTCGTGATCAATGCGCTGATGCTGGAACTGGCTTCGGCCATTGTTCCGGGATTTCGCGTGCATGGATTTGTGGCCGCGTTCGTGGGAGCGATCCTGCTGAGCATTGTTAATCTGTTGCTGAAGTGGTTGGTACTGCCGCGCAAAGAAAACCGGTAGATCGAGTTGTGAGTACCGAGTACCGTGTATCGAGCGAAACCTGTTTCGAGCCTCAGATCTCCGCGGGCTCTGCGTTTGCGGCTTTCAGAGCACTTCCTGATGAAAAGCTCTAAACGCAGAGGCGCTGAGAAAATCCGCAGAGAACGCCGGGACAATATCTAGCTCGATCGCTTGCGCGGTTTCAGCGCCTGCCAGTCTTCTTCTTTGAGAATGCGCCCCAGATTGCTGAATTCGCCGGCGCCCTGCAAGAATTCGCCACCATCCATGCGGATGACTTCGCCGTTGATGTAGCCGGAACCGTCACTGACCAGAAATGCGGCGAGATTTGCTAACTCCTCGATGGTTCCGAAGCGATGCAGCGGATTGCGGTCGAGGGCGGCGGTTTCGAGTTGTGGAAGCGGCACCACGCGAGAAAAAGCGCCTTGGGTAGGAATGGGGCCGGGTGCAATGGCATTCATGCGGATGCCGCGATTGCCCCACTCCACGGCAAGACTGCGCGTGAGGGCTTCGACTCCGGCCTTCGAGACTGCGGAAGGAACGACGAAGGCGGAGCCGACTGGCGCGTACGTGGCCGAAATGCTGAGCACGGTGCCGCGATGGCCGGACTTCAGCCATCGGCGGCCGCAAGCCATGGTGCAATGCAGAGTTCCCATGAGCACGATTCCGATCACGGATTCGAAGGCGCGCGGAGAAAGATCTTCGGTGCGGGCGATGAAATTTCCGGCGGCGTTATTGACGAGAATATCGAGCCGGCCGTCTTTCCAGATTTTGTCGATCATGCTCTCGACGGCGTCGAGATTGCGAACGTCGCAGGCGAGGGCGTGGATCGGGCCGTTGGATGCAAGTTCCGATGTCGTTTGTTTCAGAACTTCTTCCCGGCGGCCGCAGACATAGACGGTGGCTCCGAGTTCGAGGAAACGCGCGGCCATGCCCTTACCAAGGCCGGTGCCTCCGCCGGTGATGAGGATGCGTTTCGCTGCCAGAAGGTCAAGACGGAACATGGATGTCTCCAAAGCCTGGCTGAAAGATAATCTGGTCGATGCAAGTTCCTCGACCGCGCGCGATTGGCGATTCGCCAAAACTCGTACGACACGGAATTATAGGGGGGAGGGGCAGGCGTCGTGGTGTTTAGGAAAAAAGTTAGGGGAGCCGTCGGCTCCCCTGATACCAGCGAAAAAGGACGTCTTCGTATTCAACTATTCTTTCTCACCATTCGTCAGCAGCGCAGAGACGGTCTGGTTTCGGAACGTCGACTTGAGATTTTGCGCAAGAAGAGCATCCGTATTCGCACCTTCGAATGCTTTCCGCACATGCTCGCTGTGATTGCGCCCCGGGCCGCAGAGGGTGATCAGAGCCGCGGCAAACTCCATCTCCGGATCAGAGCCTCGCAGTCCGATCGCTTTTTCGACCCAGGCATATCCGTCAAGATTCTTCGCCGGATTGGGTTCGCCTTCGCCGAGCCACTGCTTTTACGTTTCGGTGAGATACCCGACATCGAACCAGGCCAGCGCACCTTTGCCGTCGGCACTGGCGCTTTCCGCGCGCGCGTGCAGGCGGAGGAGCAGCTGCTTTGCGATCTGCGAATCCTGACGCGCGTAGATCGTGGCGCGCCGCAGCGTCTCCATGTGCACCAGCACCGACGGATTCGAATCGAGGATCGACAGAGTATCCTGCGAAAGATTGATCAGGTCGTAGCTTCCGCTTCCTTTGCGATAGTTCAAATCGACCCAGGGCAGGGTCTGTGCCGACCCGATGTTGACGGCATGGCAGATCATCGGCGGTCCTGCCAGCGAAAGGGTGGAAAACCCCAGCACGAGGGCAGCGACGCCAACGGCGAAGCGCGAGAATGCATGTGATTTCATTTTTCGGAATCTCCTTATGTGTTGCTGTTTCAGCTCACAGTGCAAGAGACGCCAGCGAGAGTTGCAGTGTTAACAGGATGCCCGGAGAACATGCACGCGTCATGCAGCGGTTACTTCGCAGCTGGGGAGGTGGGTATTGGCAAGGCTTTCGTCGCCGGCGGCGACATCTGCAGAGTTGGTTGCGACCACGAATGCTCCCAGCGGCGCCAAATGGAGACATCGTCGAAGCCGAGAGCGTTCCACCATGAATCGAGCATCGGCTGGTCGAGGCGGAGAATTCCTTCTCGTGTGACTCCCGCAGGTGCTGGGGCGAGTTGCTGCAGGCGTTCGTAGACGCGCACTCTCTGATCCTCTTCGACGCGCGAGAGCAGATGCCACACGGTGAGCGCATCCCGCTTGCGCGACTGCGCCAAAACGACAGCAACATCGTCCGCTCGTTGCTGAGATGTCTGGTCCTCGAAATCGAATCGGGCCAGGGCCGAGCGGAACTCCGACGTCGCATCCTCGAAGTACGGCGTGCCGGGACCAACCTTCGGCCTCGTCGCGCAGGCAGCGCCCGAAGGGATGAAGGATTCATGGCCATTCAGCTTGAATCCAATCCAGCCGAGAGATGTGCGAACAATTCCGGTGCCCGAGTCGTCTACCGTCAACGTGTACGCGCATCCCAGGTCCACCGTCACCGCTGAGGGGGTGTCGACAACGAACTCGCCCGGAGGCGCCCAGATGTGAGTATGAATCGTTCCGTGATCGAGTGCGATTTGCTTGAGGCCATCTCTCATCGCCAGAAGACGCAGGCGAGTGCCCGCGTCAACCTCGATCTGGCCGACATCGGAATCCTCCAGACTGGCCCGCGAATGTTCGTCTGTCTCCAGCACCTGGCCGACGCCCAGACGACCCAGCTGGTCTGTGCGGATCGCTTTCTGCCCAATGCGCGGCGCTCCTGCCAAGCGAGAGACTTCCCACCCTTGGCCGCCGATCGGCGTCGTGCTGGTCCCGTGGATCATGAAGGCAATTCCGCCTGCTAGGACCAGGATTGCCGTCGCAGCGGCAAGGGCCGGAAATAGCCGAAGCCGGGGAAAAAAGGACCAACGACGTGCTTCGGCAATCTGTGGCAGCGCGGGCGTGGGATGGTCATAGCGAAACTGCCCCAGCAACGACTCCAGTTTTTGCACCTCGGGATCGGGTTCGCCAGATCGATCCCACAGATATTCGTTTCGCTTCACCAGCGGTTCATTTTTCGATTTGTTCTCGGACGAATCCATAACCTACACAATTTCCTCTTCCGGCGATTTGCCGCCTGCTTTCGGACTCAGTTTTTCGCGAAGCATTTGCATACCGCGATGGAGATTGACGCGCACCGACCCGTGCGTGAGCCCCGTACGCTCGGCAATCTCCGGTCCGGTCATGCCCTCAACAAAACGCAAAATCAGCGGCTCGCGGTATACGTCGGGCAGGCTTCGAATCGCGTCCAGCGCAGCGAGCCCGCTGGCGCGGTCGGCGGTGGAACTGTACTGGTCCGACGCTTTGCGGGTGAGCTCTTTGTCGGAAATGCTGTCGTCTAGTTGCTCCTCGGGCGCGGAACGCCTGTGATAATCATTCGCCATGTTGCGCGCGATTGCGGCCAGCCACGCCCCGAAACTCTCCCTGTTGCGCAGGGTCGACACGCGACGCAGGGCCCGGATAAAGACGTCTTGAACCAGATCCTCAACGTCATCTACCGGCACCTTCGCCAGCAGCACGCCGTGTACCATGCGCGCGTAGCGCTCGTAAAGACGCCCGAATGCGGCGCGGTCGCCCTCCCGGGCGGCGCACGCTGCTTGTTCATCTTCCAGATTTTCGGAGGCAGATCGTCCCCTTACGGGCTGACCTTCCAGCTCCGCCGCAAACAGGACCATGGCGTCTCCGGTTGTCGAGGCCATCTGCTGCAAATCTCCACGACATGATAGACGCGAGCCGAAGAACAAGTGTTAACGCGTCCACGGAGGGTGCCGAGCAAGCTGCCATGGGAGAATGGTGCATAGCTGGGGGCTAGAGGTCGCAGGCCATGCGGAATCCGTAATCAGCATATTGAAACTGCGGTGGAATGCTGGATCGCGCCGAGCAGCGAGCCACCTTGATGTGGTGACGCCAGGATCCTCCACGCGAGGATTTGCGCGGAGGCTTCATCGGGCACTCGTCCGGCCCACGCGGATCCCGCTCCGGCGAAGCGGCGTAGTAATTCGGATCGTACCAGTCGCTGCACCATTCGTGGACGTTGTCGCAAATGTCGTAAATGCCGTAAGCATTGGGAGCGTAGCAGGCGATCGGTTCCGGGCCGTTCTGCCAGCGCGTGGCATAGTCCGGCAAAGACTGCGGTGGATCGCTGCCCCACGGGAATTGCTTTTGTTCGAGTCCTCCGCGGGCCGCGCGCTCCCACTCGGCCTCCGTTGGCAGCCGGCAAGGTCGTCCAGTCTGTAAGGAGAGCCATTCGCAGTAACGAACCGCTTCAAACCAGGAGATGCCCGTGACGGGTTGCTGCGGATGGTTGAAATTCGGGTCATCGCGGAACGGCGGTGATGGTGATGCGGTTGCGCGCACAAAAAGATCGTATTCCGCGTTGGTCACCTGCGTTGCCGCAAGCAGAAACGAATCGATCCAGACACGATGGACCGGGCGCTCGCAGTCCTGGCCGGAATCCGAGCCCATCAGAAAAGAGCCTTCGGGAATGTGGATGAGCGCTGGCTGCAAGAGTTCGACAGATGCGACTTGCGAGATCGGCAACGACATTCACGGTCAGTTTAAATCAACAGCTTCAACCACAGAGGGCACTGAGGAGCACGGGGCAAGTCAAAACCACCACCCTTGCCGCACAAACCACGGCCAGGATGAGACACCCGGTCGGACAGGGCGAATCGGCATAAGTAGGTTGCTGCGACGATTCCGCGCGATTAAAGTTTATGAGGGCAGCCGGCGCGGAGAACTTCCATGGCAGACAAGAAACTGCGGTTCAAGGTCAAGCTCGTGGCGCACGACAGCAGTTCAGCGACAGGGCTGGTTCCCCCTTTTGACGTTCCGAAAACGTTTGGCACGCGGGCCCGCGTTCCCGTGCGAGGCACCATCAACGGCTTTCCCTTCCGCTCGTCACT
>JASHQK010000240.1 GCA_030039195.1 Candidatus Sulfotelmatobacter sp. | reverse complement strand
AGTGCGAGCGCTGCTGGAATTATTCCACGCACGTAGGCGAGGACAAGAATTATCCGACGGTGTGCGAGCGCTGCAGCGCCGTGCTGAAGGAGCTGGAGTCGCAGTCCTGAGCCTTACATCTAAACAATCGATGCCATTGTCATTCTGAGCGAAGCGAAGATCCCATGCAGTTCGGTGCCGAGTCCAAACGCAGAGCTCCTTCGCTTCGCTCAGAATGACAAACGCCGACAATCAACCGGGCGCGATTCGCGCCCGCACCGTTCACTTCTTGCTCGCCCTGCTTGTAGTCCTCGCCGACCGCTGGACCAAACATCTGGTCGCGGCGCGCATCGCCATGTACAGCCACATCCAGATCATCCCCGGATTCTTCCGTCTCACCCATACCGAGAACACGGGCGCGGCCTTCAGCCTGTTCGCCGATTCGCCGGCACACTGGAAGACCCTGGCGCTGATCGCATTTTCCGTGGTCGCGATGATGATCGTGAGCGCCCTGCTTTGGAAACAGAACCACGCCTTCTCCACCACTGGGATTGCGCTCTCGCTGATTCTGGGCGGCGCCTTCGGAAATCTGTGGGATCGCGTAGCCAGCGGACGCGTCGTCGATTTCTTGCTCTTCTATGTGCGCCAATATGAATGGCCAGTTTTCAATCTCGCCGACAGTTCGATCGTGATCGGGGCGTCGCTGCTCGTTCTGGAAATCCTGTTCCACAAAGCCCCCAGCGACGAGACGCACGCGGTCTAAAGCTCAGACTGCTTGCCAAACGTGTGCCGCAGGCTGATGGACGTTCCCTGCCCACTCCAGGGCAGCAGCTGGCTGCCCCAGCCAAAACCCGAGCTCACGTGAGCCCATCCAATGCTAGCCTCGAGCCAATAGGCGCGGTGCAGTTGAAAGCTTGCTCCGCCACGATCGCGAAAGAAGAAGTTATATCCCATGTTCTTTCCCCAAGGGACGATATAACCCAAGCTTCCCGTCTGCACGAAATCTGACCCAGTGTCGGCGAATAAGCGCCAACGTTCTCGCTCCAGGAAATTCCAACGTAAGGCCGGGCCAAATCCGACCGTGGTTTTGGTGGTGGCCATGCCGCCCAATTGCAGTTCGAGGTGGTGGGGAAAGTGCCATGCCCGGCTGATCCTGAGTTCGCGCATATCGGTTTCCACCGTGCCGTTTTTCCGGTTGAACCCGGGAAGAGGTGTGTAGTCCTCGACGGTGGTAATCCAGGCATTTTCATTGGCATAACGGAACGGCCACCAGCCGGGATGGCCATGGCCGTCGGGTTCGTGATTAAACGACCGGCGCAGGCCCAGCGAGATTCCCTTCCCCTGCCACGATGGATTGCCGGCACACAAGCACTCTCCATCGGAGATGTGCGCAAAGTGGAACGTCGATTCGATCCAGTACGCACGACTCACTCGGACGCTGATACCTCCGCCGGCTCGCAAGAAGAAATCGTTGACGGTGCCGCGTGCCGGCCACGGTCGATCAAACACAATGAAAGCACCCTCCGCGACAACAAAGGGACGGAAACGGCTGAATTGCAGAAAGTTCCAACGCACCGACGGCCCGACCGCCAAACCCAAAGCGTCGCTTGGGATTTGCGGCGCCAGAACACCGTTCTGCAGCGTGCGGTATCCTTGGGCGCGCAATGCGATGCCGTCGAACTGGAATTCCCATCCATGTCTCATGTGCGCCGCGATCGTCACCGCAGCAGTCTGCAGGTCGATGTCGCGATTTACTCTATCCTGCGGGATGTAATACGAAACATCAGTCGTGAGCGCGAACTCGTCCGCGTTACCAAAAACTGGAATGCGTTTTGCAGGCTGTGAAGGCGTGGTCTCGTCAACAGGGGCCTGTGCGAAGGCAGCTAGATTCAATGCCAGAGCGCAACATGCGACGAGGCGCAACGTGCCTTGCATGAGATCACCTACCCAGCCTACTAGCTGAGGGCGATTATTTTAGCTTCGACAACACGAAGATGTGTCATGAGAGTGTCTAGAAATCTCACAAGCCGCACCGAACCTAACTAATGCAGATCAATCTGTCCGGCTCCGACGTGGGCGTGCAGCCGGTATTTTCCAGGTCCGGTTTGATCGAAGGAGCGGAACAGCCCTCCTTTGTGGACGTCGAACGGCGAAGCATCGATCGCGCCGCTGTTCACTGAGGCCTCTACGCTGGCGTAATCCTCGGACTTGCCCGCATCGATGTTGAGTTGGCCGAAGCTCAGCTCGATATTCTTATCTCCAGTCACGTCGCGGACATCAAGCTGTCCCGCGAACATGCGGACGTAGAGAGCAGCAGATTTGGGCAGTTCGATGCGAGCCCGAAAATTCGAGTGTGGACAGCCGCTGAGCCGCAGATCTGCGTGATCGCCCATCACGTCCATTCGCACGCGTGCCTCGCCGGAAAGATAGGAAACGCGCAACACGGCCGCGTCGCTGCCGGTCAGTTCAATGCCGCCCGGGCAAAGCTCCATACGAATGCGGCCGGCGGACTGAAACCTGGCTTCCACCGGAGTATCGCCGGTCCGGTCGATATTCACATCCTGGGCGACAGCCAGAGCAGATCCCAAGCACAAAACCAGAAATAGCGCGGTTCGCATGAGCACACCTCCATCCTGCATCTTCGAAGACAGATACGCAGGCGAGCCGGCATCCGTTCCCCGGAAAAAGCATGAGAATTTAAGAAATGGAAATGCTAGGGTGTCCCGTAAAGCTGCCGATATACGCTGGCGTTCCGCAGGATGGCCTGCACGTATTCGCGGGTCTCGGTGAAGGGGATAGACTCCACGAATTCCTGCGCATCCCGATATTTGCCTTCCCCGAGCCACTCGTCCACCCGGTCGGTCCCGGCGTTGTACGCGGCCAGCGCGTATTCAAACGATCCACCGTATTGATCGACCATGCCCCGGAAATAGCGCGTACCGAGTTCCAGGTTTACGGCCGGGGTAAAAAGTTCGCTGGCGCTGTAGCGCCGCAATTTCTCCTCATGCGCGACCAGCTTGCCGGTGCGCGGCAAAAGCTGCATCAGTCCGACCGCGTTGGCGCGCGAAACGGCCAGCGGATTGAACTCCGATTCCTGACGGATCAACGACGCCACCAGATAGGGATCGAGACTGTTGGCCAGAGAAAATTTCTTCAGCTCCGCCCAGTACGGACGCGGAAACAACGCCTCCCAGTATTCCCGGGGAAGCATCGGAAAATCGACCGCGAAATAACTGGGCACGGAATGTTTCATCACCTCGATGGCGCGGTCGTAATGGCCGGTATCGATGTAAAGCTGCGCCTCCGCAGCCAATGCCCAATTGCCGCCATCCGTGGCGGCCGCGGCCTGTAACTCGCGAACCGCAAAATCGACCAGGCCGCCATTGCCTAGCAGCTGCGCCTTTTCGACGTGCAGATCGTCCGCAGGAGGCTCAGACAGTTCGATCTTGTCGCCGTGTCGCAGCGGCGGAATGTGGTCGAGCACCGGATAGTCGGGAGGGTCCGCCGCCGCGGCCGGCAGCTTCGCCAGACGCTCGCGGGCAAGCTCGGCGTAATAGTAATTGCGATAGCGGTCGATCAGTTCCTGATAGAAGGCCCGCGCCATGGCGGGATCATTGTCTTCTTCCGCCAGCCGAGCCCGCCAATAAAGAGCGGCCGACGTTTCGTTGCCTGATGGATACAGCGCGATCTGTTCCTCGAATAATTTCTTCGCCTCTTCCGTGCGGCCCTGTCGCAGCGTCAGCCACGCCGCCTTCCAGTGCGCATAAGAAGCCCGCGCTCCTGTGGGAAAACGCTGCTGCAACTCGCGAAACGCGTCGAGCGCCTGATCATATTCGTGATGCACAAGATGCAGATTCGCGCACGACAACAGCGCCGATTCCAGCCACGTGCTCGTCGCCGCGGTCTCGCGCAGTTCATCGACCGAGCGATAAAACGTGTCGTTGTCGCTGGCATCCCAAGCGATTTGGCCCAGAAGATACAGCTTCTCCGCAGCCTGGTCACTACTTACCTCAGAGAGTCGCGTGAGCT
>JASHQK010000239.1 GCA_030039195.1 Candidatus Sulfotelmatobacter sp. | reverse complement strand
GCAGGAGTTGGCGGCTAGAGCATAACCAATGTCACGGCCTTTTCAATTTTTCCTGCTATTTTTTCGCTTTCCTCTCGACGGAGTGGGCAGCAGCATCCGATCTTTCGAGTTGCCTCACTTTATTGTTCTTGTTGACTTCCTCGTGATGTTCAGCTGCACCCCGGGAATGGGAATTTCACGGAGTCGGAATCGGCGCTGTGACCTGGTTCGAGTAGCCGCTCTCCACGCCCGCTGAATCCACCGCCGTAGTCACGTAATAGTAGGTTTGCCCCGATTGCACGGTACTATCGGTATAGCTGGTCGCCGGATCCAGAGAAGCGTCGATCTTCGTATATGGCCCGCCAGACACTGTAGCTCGATAGACGTTGTACCCCGACACAGAGGAAGTACTGGCGTTCCAGGAGAGCGAAACCGTGTACTGAATGACTTGGCCGCTCCCGGTGACCGCTTCTGTGCTTGGAGAATTTGAGGCGTTGCTGACAAACGAAAAGCTGCCGGTAGCAGTACCACTGGACTGAGGCGCGAAGGTGACGGAAAACGGGGCACTCTGTCCCGCGGCAATGGTCAGAGGCAGGGCGAGGCTGCTCAGCGTGAACTGAGAGCTCGTCGAGCTAACCGAGGATATGGTTACACTCGAGCCGCTGGCGCTAAGAGTTCCACTCAAACTCTGAGTAGTACCGAGATCGACGCTGCCGAACGACAACGATGTTGGCGAAATCGCTAATAGCCCCGCGCTCGTTCCGGTTCCGGAGAGCGAGACGCTGACCGCTGGATCGGAGGCATTTGACGTGATCGTCAGCGTGCCACTGCTGCTGCCACTTGCAGTTGGTGTAAATGCGACGGTAAGCATCACACTCTGTCCCGCAGCTACAGTGACCGGAACCGCAAAACTACTCAGAGTAAATCCGCTGCCGGTCACTGCCGCCTGGGAAATCGAGACGCTCGATCCTCCCGAGTTCGTCAGTGTCACGGATAATGTCGGGCTGTTTCCGACCAGCGTGTTTCCAAAATTCAGAGCGGTGGCGCTCGGCGAAATGTAGCCGGCTGTCGCTGCCGCACCGGACAGCGAGAGCGTAGTGGTTCTGGCCTTTTCCCTCCAATTGTTGCGTGATGCATCCTCGCTCACGATCGAAAGGGTGCCAGTCGCATTTCCCACAGTTTGAGGAGCAAAGGCGACCAGCAGATTCGCGCTTTGCCGCGGCGCCAAACTCAAGGGCGGATTAGGTCCTGCAAAGCTGAATCCGCCACCGCTGACAGTAACGTTTGAGATTGCGAGGGTGGTTCTGCCGACGTTGCCCACAGTGACTGCCAACGTCGCGCTCGTTCCAACTTGTACGCTGCCAAAGTTGAGGGCCGAGGAGCTAACGGTTATCTGGCTAAATGAAGGGAAAGAGCTGAAGAGCAATCCGAACAGCAGGAAAATGCAGCTCGCAAGTTGCCATCTGAAGACACAAATCCTCATCAATGGTTCTCTTTCTCCGTGCGAAGTCGCACGGTGGGGGATGATCGAGAAGCCGTCTCACTTGCGCCGGATATTCTTAACCGCTGAGATCCGGTCGCAGGTCAGGTGCTACGTTTTCATTCTGTCTGGGGTTGAAGCAGGCGAACAAGTCACAAAAGGACGAGTTATGGCACTCGGAAGGACATACGCGCATTTCTCTCCCGTTGAACGGCGGAGGTGCCCGATCGGCTGGTCCTGAGAATGATTTTCGGCCATCAGGCACAACCGCGAAAAAGCAGAACATTGCAACGCCGTTGGATCGAGCGCACGCGGCAGAAATGTCAATTGCAGAATGCTCTCGGCATCTCGTACTTCTCTCGAGCGCAGCAAAATCGTTTTATTACCCACCCCCCGCTTGTGACATAATTTTGTCCCGAAAAACATTCTGCGCGGCCCGCTCGCCGTCGCGGGAAAAATTCCAGGAGCTCATCGAGGCGGAACTTCTCATGTCATATCCCCTGACTCGCCGTAAATTCATTCATCTCGGAACGGGCGCCATTGCGGCGACCACAGTCGCCAACAATGTCTTGCAGCCGGCCGTGCTCTCAGCCACGCCACGCCCGGTCGCTCCCAGCGATACGATTCGCTTCGCCTCCATCGGCACCGGCGTTCGCGGATGCGAATTGCTCCAGGCCTCCACTCAGGTTTCCGGCGTGAAATGCGTTGCGGTTTGCGATCTTTACGACAGCCGCCACATCGCGGCCCAGGAAGCGGTGGGTGATCCTTCAGTCGAAACGACGCGTGAATATCGCACGATTCTCGACCGCAAAGATATCGACGCGGTCATCATCGCCACCATGGACCACCAGCATCGCCACATCTTCGAAGACGCTTGCGCCGCGGGCAAGGACGTCTATTGCGAGAAGCCGATGTCGCACACGGTCGAAGACGGATTTGCCATGGTCGAGAGCGTGCGCAAGTACAACCGCATCGCGCAGATCGGAAGCCAGCGTGTGAGCTCGGTGCTCTACGCGAAGGCCAAGGAAATCTACGATTCCGGCAAACTTGGCGAGGTGTATTCCATCAACGCGTATTGGGATCGCAATTCGCCCAGCGGAGCGTGGGTCTATCCCATCCCTCCCGATGCGAGCGAAAAAACCATCGACTGGAATACGTTTCTCTACAATGCCCCGAAACGCCCGTTCGACGCTATTCGCTTCTTCCGCTGGCGCTGCTTCACCGACTACGGCGAAGGACTCGCCGGCGATTTGTTCGTGCATCTGATTTCGGGGATTCACTATGTCACGGGCACGAACACGACCGCACAGCGCGCGCAATCGTCAGGAGGTCTGTATCACTTCAAGGACGGCCGCGATTATCCCGACCTCATCGAAACGCTTTACGACTATCCCAATTTCAAAGTCACCCTGCGCTGCAACCTCAATAACGATGGCGGAGAGTTCATCGGCTTCTACGGAACCAAAGGCACGATGATCATCAAAGATGCCACGGTGACGTACAAACCGCAGGATACGCGCCCACAGCCGGAGGGCTACTCAACCTTCGGCTGGCCGAAAGCCATGCGCGACGAGTATTTGAAGGAATGGGACGCCGAACATCCGAATCCTGCGCCGCTCGACTACAGCGTCGACGAGGAAGCTGAGTCCTACGCCAATCCGCCTGGCTATAGCGACACAGCCCACCATGAGGCGAACTTTTTCCACGCCGTCCGCACGCGCAAGCCGGTGACCGAAAATGAGATTTTTGGCAATCACGCGGCCATCGGCTGCCACTTGTCAAACTTCGCCTATTTCAACAAGTGCGTTGCGGTGTGGGACGAGAGTCAGAAGAAGATCGTGAAGGGATAAAGGCTCGCTCCGCGGCCTAGCGAGGCGGCATTCTCCATTCCACTCGGAACTCGTCGTCATCGTCCACCGTGTAGCCCTCAGGCACCTGAAACAGCGCCGGGTCGGGCTCGCTGGTGCTAATGTTCACCATCTTGTGCGTGTCCTCGCCGAAGCGCGGATCGACTGTCTTTGAAAGCACCTCCAAATGCAGCTCCGACGACGTCCAGTACTCATGCGTGGTTGTGAACTCCCTGTCGTTGCCGACCGAGCCCACCGGATACGTCGTGGTCATGCGCCTTCCGCTCGCCGTGATCCCTTCGATGGTCTCTTTCCCCAGACTCTCCGAAGTAGTTTGCGGGCGCGGATTGTCCGATTTCGCTCCGGGCCTGACCGCGGGCCTCGAAAAACTCGTCTCGGAGGCGCCCGGGATCAACCTGGGCCCGGCCTGCCCGGCAGCGGAGCCGGCGATCGCCCCGGTCGGCTCGCCTTCTTCCCGGCGCAACGGATGCCGGTGCGCGATCTTGTGCTGTGGGTCAAGAATGTAGCGTACATTCGCGACCGGATCGTCGATGTGAATCAGCGTGATCGACTCCGGCCCACCCCATGCTATTGGCTCCTCCCGGCGCGTTCTTCCCGCCGAATCGCGGCACTGCCGGATCGTCCGGTTGGGCGAGGTGATATGCGTCCCGTCGGCCAGCGTCTGCACTCTCTCGAAGACTTCATCGGCGCAGTAGGGAGCACCCGTCACGGCCCTTACGTGTCCCACTGCCGGGCCGAAGCGCATCGTGGTCACTGCCGTTCCGGGCGGCGGAGGCCCTTCAGGCTGCGGTGGCGTCGCATCCTGGCAAATGGCGATGGCGCAGAATAAAGAAGCACAAAGAAGCGAACCGGAGAGAAAAACCAACAGGCGATTCATGGGAAAACCTCGCTGCAGGAAGATCCCTGGGAGTAAGAAGCTTAGCCCGGAAAACCTTGCCGATCAAGCGCGGCACTGAGGGAGATTCTCAGTGGCCCGGAGCCTTTCGGTCACTACTTCTTCTTCGGCGGCAAATACTTCTTCTCGATCGACGCCACAATCACATAATTCGGATCGACCATCTCGTTCAGATGAATCTTTCCCACCTGCGATAGCAGCTCATACGCGTCCAGTTCCGAGAGCCCGTAATCGCGATGAATCCAATGCACCAGCTCGGTGAATGCAATCCGTAGTGCATCATCCAGGGGACGATAAGCTCCGACGGTCATGATCGCATCGTCATTTTCGAACTCGGGCCAGCTGATCGTGCGTCCCTTGATCACGCTCAACTGCAAACGCGCCCTCAATGGCACTTCGATCGCCGTGCCGGCAATCTCGCCGTCGCCCATCTGCGCGTGGCCGTCGCCGATGTACAGCAATCCGCCCTTCACATTAACGGGAAAGTAAACGGTGTTTCCCACGCTCGCTTCGGGCGAATCCATGTTCCCTCCGAATTCGGCCGGAACTACCGAACTGCGCGCCTCGCCTTCCGCCGGAGCAACACCGATGCAGCCAAAAAAGGGATGCAGAGGAATTTTCACCGTGAAATCGGAATCGAGCGCCTTGAACGTCGCCGTGTTTGTCGCGTGATCGATGGGATAGAACCAGACTTTTTCCGGCAGCGGAGGATGCAGCATCGGCGTGTAGTTCGTTTCGTTCAGGGCGCCGAATCCGGGAGCGAAAGCGCCCACTCCGGTGTCGCCATCGACTTGCAAATCGAGAATCTTTACGGCGAGCGTGTCCCCGGGCTCCGCTCCTTCCACATAAAAAGGCCCGGCAAGCGGATTGTCGCCCTTGGCCATGCTCAGCGTGTCGCCGGGCTTTTTGAGTGCGTTGCCAAAGCAGTCGAGAGTGTTGGTGTCGAGAATGTCTCCAGATTTCAGCCGCGCTACCGGCTCCGCTGTCGCAAACAGATATTTCACGTTCTCGATGGTCGTCTGGTAGTGCACGACGTTGGTCTGCGCCGCCGCGAAGGGCGCGGCGAGCGACGCAGCCATGAACACAATTCCTGAAATGCGAGCGGTCACGAGATCCTCCATCAACGGGCACACGCCCGCCCGTCATGCGCTAGACGGTGATTGTAAATGGAGAAGCAGGAACCCGTTGCAATCAGGCCGACGGCGGCGCCGGCGGAGCGGCTGCCGGAGCAGCAGCATCCGGCGTAGTTTCGTTGACTAGGTCCTTCAATTCTTTGCTGGGTTTGAAAAAGGGAATCTTCTTGGCCGGAACTTCGACGCGCTCGCCGGTCTTAGGATTGCGTCCAACGCGAGGCCTCCGCTGCCGTGTGCGAAAGCTGCCAAAGCCGCGAATCTCGATCTTGTCCCCGGCGCGCAACGAGCGCACCACGCTGTCAAAGATGGTCTCCACAATGACTTCGCTATCTTTGCGCGTAAGTTCCGCCAAACGCGAGACTTCATCGATCAGATCAGCTTTGGTCATACACGCCCCCTTGGTTTCATCAGCTAAGTAGAAGTTCTCTGTATAAATTCGGCACTTTTGACCCGGAGCAGCGGAACTCCCTTGCTTGGCATCCATAACCTTCTCAAATATCAGGGGTTTAATGCAAGTTAGGGATGAGATGCTTCGTTGTTTGCGTGTCATCCTGAGCAAGCCGATCTTGCGCGGCGAAGGATCTGGGCGATCCGCGCGGACCGGGGTCCCCATCACGCCCGCTGTTGGCGTGATGGGGTGGCGGAGGCGGCGCGGTTTTTGCGACGCAATGACGCGCGCATGGATCGCCTCAATTTTCAAACTGTGATCCCTACTTCCACAAGTAATAAAAACCGACCTGCTGCTCCAGCATTTTCTCGCGGCTGGGCAGATATTGCGACATATCACCCAGCAGCAAATCGAGCAGGGTGCGGTGTTCCTTCTCCGGACGCACCAGCGTCGGCTCGCCCTTGATCCCTACCGATTTCGCTGTCTCCGAAACCGCGGTCTGAAAATCGCCGATGCCATCGATCAGCTTCATCGGCAACGCTTCCTTACCGGTCCAGACTTTTCCGTTCGCAATCGACTTGACGTCATCGTACTTTAATCCGCGGCCGTCGCTCACCGCTTGAATGAACTGCCCAAACATGTTGTCGATCAGCGATTGCATGTACGCCTGCTCGGCAGGAGTGAGCTCGCGGGCAGGGTTACCAGTGTCTTTGAACTCTCCGGTCTTCAGGACGATGTCTTTCAGCTTGGCCCACTTCATCAAATCGCCGTAATTCACCCACTGCGCAATCACCCCGATTGAGCCGACAATACTGCCTTCGTCGGCGTAGATTTTGTCAGACGCCGAAGCCACGTAGTAAGCGCCACTCGCGCCCACGGTCTCGATCGAGACCACAATCTTTTTCTTCTTCTCGCTGCGGATGCGCTTCACCTCGCGATAAATCTCCTCCGACGCGGCCACACCGCCGCCTGGAGAATTGACGTGCAAAATGATCGCTTTGATCGAGGAATCGTCGCCGAATTTCTTGAGCTGGTCCACGACCGGCTGGGGCGAGAGGATGACTCCGTCGAGATCGACGACACCAATGCGGTCGCCGCCGCCAAAAGCACCGAGCCCCGCACCCTCACCGCCTCCCGCCTGCAGCGTGATGTAGACCAGAGTAAACACGGCGAGCACGAAGAGAAAGAATGCTCCTCCGCCAATCAGGATCCAGAGCAGTGTGCGCGAGCGCTGTTCAGCCATGCGAAAAGTTTACATCAAGCGGAGCGCGGGAAGTCAGTCAGGTCCGAGGGGGCGATTCATAAATGTCGCGGGAAACAGAAATGGGGTGCCCCATGTCTCGCCGTTTTTGCGAGACATGGGAACCACCACCGAACTGGAAGAGGCACGACTTCACCCGTTTGAAGAGCACCCGCGGAAGAGCGGCGCTTCAGAGCCTACCCCGAGCTTGTCGAGGGGGCCCGTAAAGCAGGATGTCTGACTCGGTGGCCTTAGCTCCTGCGATCCGCGCTCTCGTCTACGG
>JASHQK010000238.1 GCA_030039195.1 Candidatus Sulfotelmatobacter sp. | reverse complement strand
GAGACAAACGGCAGTATGTGATCGAAGTGCTGGCGGAACGAATCCGGGCACTCAGCCCTCAATATGCAGGTTCGGAGTTGGTGGCTGAGCTCGAGCAAAGGGGATAAGATTAGGTGGAACTCAGCGCAACCCAATTCGGCCATCTGATCTTGCGCAAAGTTTCCGCCCAGTTTCTGGCAGGGAGTGCAGCCGCAAGGAACCATTTCCTCGAGTATTCGCGAGCGAATCCGGGAGATGCCGTATGACCTACGATCCGAAGCATATGAAATGGTGGGGCTGGGGAAACGAAGAGACAGAGTTCAATGCCCAAGCCCATCCGGGTTTCTGGCCCTATGCAAAAAGTGTGTTGGGAATTGAGCGCGAGGATTTCGGCAAACGCGAGTGGAAAATTGAAGACATTGAACTGTCCGAGTCTCGCGTCGATGAGCCGTTCTTAGGTAAGCTGCGTGCCTTCCTTGCTCCCAGCCAAATTTCGGACGATGCGAAAGAACGCGTAGTGCACGCGTATGGGAAGGGATTCCGCGACTTGTTTCGTCTGCGTTCAGGCGCGGCAGTCCGCGCACCAGATCTGGTCGTGTACCCGGAGAGTGAGCGCGACGTTTGCCTGACGTTACGCGCAGCCGCTGAACGCGATGTCACCGTGATCCCTTTCGGGGGCGGGTCCAACATTTCAGGGTGCCTGGAGCGAATGGAGACGAGGCGCCCGGCGGTTTCTCTTGACATGCGGAGGATGCGGCGCGTTCTGGACGTAGACGTGCATTCCTGCACTGCGCAAATCGAATCTGGAATCTTCGGGCCGGACGTTGAACAACAGTTGGCAGCGCACGGTGTAACGCTCGGCCACTTTCCCGACTCATTTCTGCACTCTACGTTGGGTGGGTGGATCGCGACGCGTTCCGCCGGGATGCAGAGTGATAAGTACGGAAAGATCGAAGACATGGTGATCGCTCTGCGCATGGCGACTCCGGAAGGAGTGTTGGCGACACGGCCGGTTCCGAAAGCCTCGAACGGCATTGATGTCAATCATCTCTGTATTGGAAGCGAGGGCACGCTTGGGGTCATCACGGAGGCTACGATGCGCGTCCATCCATCGCCCGAGCTGCGGATAATTCCGACCTACTTGTTTCCTGAGTTTGAGGGCGGCATCGAGGCCATCCACCGCTGCGTGCGTCAGGAATGCAGGCCCGCGATGGTTCGTTTCAATGACCCGGACAAGACGGCTTTGTCGCTTGCATTTCGCCCGCCGGTGTCAGGTCTTTCGAAAATTGCGAGCAGTCTGTTTAAGGAGTATCTCCGCGTCAAAGGATTCGCCTTACCTCGCGCATGTCTGATGCTTACCGCGTTTGAGGGCAGTCAGCATTCGGTCGCGCGCCAGGTGCGCGAAGTGAGAAACATCTATCGGCAATGTGGTGCGATCAGCTTAGGAGCGAATGCCGGGAAATCATTCGAGGCAACGAAATACGACTTTCCTTATATACGGGATTTTCTGCTGGATCGCGATGTCACCACCGATGTCAGTGAGACATCGACCCTATGGAGCAATATCTTTCCTCTGTACCAACAAACCATGGCGGTACTACGCGCCAGCATTCTCGAAAGCGGCGCGCAACCGTGGGTTGGCTGCCACATCAGCCACACATATCAAACCGGTGCAAGCGTCTACTTTACTTTCGGATTCCAACAGCAACCCGCGCGCGAGATGGAGCAATACCTGCGGGTGAAGCGGGCGGTGCAACAATCGTTCATCGACCACGGTGCCACACTCTCGCACCATCACGCCGTCGGGACCGAACACCTACCCTGGCTCGAGGCCGACATTTCCCCGCTGGGCGTGGAAGCAGTTGCTGCCATCAAACACGGACTGGATCCCACGAACATCATGAATCCCGGGCGTCTGCAGCCATCCGCAAATCCGTTCGATTCCTGGACGCGCTTGGCCGACGGCACTGATTTCAATCCTGAAATCTCGAGCGTTCCCCGACGTGCATCGTGAGCGAGCCGTGTGCTGAAAGCGAGCGGTTTTCCTGTTCCGCATAGGCTTTCTGCTGATTTTTTCTCCGATCGATCGAAATCTTCGGGAGTGGTGCAGTTTGGTTGTCATCCTGAGCAAGCGTTCTGTGCGCAGCGAAGGATCCGGGCGATCCGAGCGCAGCGTCGCAGGTTTTGCGACGCAATCGTCGCGCGTTTGGATCGCTTCCTTTCAAACTGCACCACTACCAAATCTTCAACCGGATGAATGAACTAGAATCCCATGAGCCGATGTCCGGCGAGAATCACCGCCGATGATGGAGCTGGAAGATCCGGAAGAATCAACGGTAGTGCTCGTCACCTTCCTATCTAATTCCATGGAGGCATTTCTGGATGAAACTGACAGGTTTCTTTTTGGCAGCTATCTTCCTCTCGTATGTCCCTGGCGCGCTTTCGCAAAATGGCGCTCCAGACCTTTCGATTGCCCAAAGAGCAGGGGGCGCGGGCATGCGCTACGTTACGCCCGACTGGAACTGGTTGCAGCATCCGTCCGATGACCTCACCACTCCTGGAAAACTAACCATTCACCTGAGCCCCTGCCCACTGGGTATCGATACCAAGTCGGCTTCCGAGCATTACAAATACAAGGTCTATATTTCCGCGAAAGGCACAGCGGAGGCGGTGGGGGTGAGTGGGGGGAGTTGTGCGCCGGGGACGAGTGGGGGGACGATCACGGTGACGACGGCGTATGCCCATGGGGCGGGTTATACGGTGGGATCGGCGTCGGGAGGGATCCAGGAAGCGTGGAACGATGCCTGGACCAGCGACCTGCCCACGGGGGCGAGCAACAGTACGGCGCCGTACGTGAAGCTGATGGCGGACACCAATTACAACGTGTACGCGACGGTGTATCTGCGGGGGCGAGGGGGAGTGCTGGAGGGGACGGGAGCCCTGATCGCGTGTGCGACGCGGGACCGCTGTCTGTATGTGGGGACGACGCAGGGGCATCCTTATGTGAGTTATCACAAGCTGTACAACCTGAGCGGGACGACGTCGGTGAATGTGGACGGGGTGCAGGTGGCGAGCGTGGCGGCGACGAGCGGGACGTACACCATCACGACGGCGACGAATCATCCCTTTGTGGCGGGGGACTCGGTGGATTGCGAATACTACACGCAGAACACGAGCCAGCATTGGGTGGCGCAGGTGCTTTCCGCGGGACTGACGGCGACGCAGTTCGAGGTTTCATTTGGATCGACCAGTTTTGCGGCGGGAGCGAACACGTTCGGATTCTGCGGGCTGGAGAATGCGTTTGTGGAGGACAACTCGGACCACGTGGCGATGGAGGACATCCATCTGACGCAGATGCCGGGATTTGGGATGGGGCAGTTTTCGTATGGGATTGTGAACGACAACGATCAGCAGTTCATCATCGAGCGGGCGACGAACCGGTCCAGCAGCGTGCTGCGCAGCGATGGAAACTTTCCCATGGGGGCGTTTGTGTATGAGCGGACGGACCAGGGGAATGCGGGGATCACGTACCTGCACAACTCGGAATTCACCAATGTGAATTGCGCGCAGGCTGGGGGGAACGGGTTTGTGATGACGGACACGGTGTGCCAGGGATTTCCGGTGTATGGGGTGAGGTATTTCGGAGGGTACCAGCCGGCGACGTTCAGCAACATCTATGAGGAGTCGACGGGAGGGACGGCGGATCCGCTGTATGGCTATGCGGCGCAGATGGGGTATGCGGTGGAGGGAGGGATGGGGACGAAGTTTGTGGGGACGTTTCCGACCAGCGGATGGGAGCCGCAGTTTGCCAGCGGGGGGACGGGGACCAATGAGCGGACGTATTTTGTGGTGCCGCGGAGTTCGACGATGGGGTATGGGCCGCTGCTGTTTGCCGGGTATGCGCAGCCGGCGACGAGCACGACGAACGTGACGGTGACGTGGCCGTCGATCGAACTGCAGGACGGGTACTATCACCAGAGCCTGGGGACGGTGACGTGGGACATTCTGGTGACGGTGGGGCAGTCGGCGGTGACGCCGTATGGAACGGGGACGTATGCGATCGCGACGAATGCGGCGGTGAGTTGCGGGACGAACGGGATGTGTTCGTACACGGATACGCAAGCGGCGCCGGTTACATACACGGTGGCGGGGCAGCAGTTCATGCCGGTGTTCTGGTTCTGGCCGAACAATCTGGTGATCGATGGAGTGACGGTGTTTGTGGATGTGGCGGGCTACGATGCGCAGGCGGTGGCGAGCCAGGGGCAGATGGGGGTGTCGATCGTGGCGGAGCAGTGCCAGCCGGGGGGGATGGTGCGGCGGCGGAGTCCGATCTGGGTGAGCTGTGTGGCGGGACCGGGCAATAACGGGGCAGGCATGCTGGCCACGGTGCTGCAGGAGCAGGACACGGCCAACAACGGGCCGTTTGTGAACAGCAAGGGGCGGCTGAACTTCGGCAAAGCGGTGGCCACGCCGAACGATCTGATCACGCTGACGGATTCGAATTTTACCAAGACGGTGGCCACCTACGGGGAACGTCCGACGAATGACGCGGGAGACGTGGCCCTGGGAGTGGATCAAGCGGGGGGATTGGCGCAGCGGGCGGGAACGTCGATCAGTTCCTACATTAACGTCATCCCCAACGGAACCAACTTCCTGGAGCGGCTCACCGCGACGGGCGACACGCTGAATGTTCCCTTGACCGTGAATGCTCACCTGGGTCAAAAGGGGACAGGAAATTTGGGAGGGGAGTGTTTGATGAAAGCGAGCACGTCCTGTTCGTTCAGACTCACTCCGCCTTTTCCGAAGGATGTCATCTGCATTCCCGCCGTACAAGGGAAACTACCGATCGTCGGGGCGTGCAGTGTATCGGGGAATGTGGTTACGATTACGGCGGCAACGCAGAACTCCGAGACTTGGGGCGCAATTTTCATTGCCACATCGCAATGAGGCAGGGGCGTCTGCGTTCTGACGGAGCGGTTCGGCAGGCGGGGAAGGTTCTTGCCGAGACACTTAGGTAACATTGACTGCTTTGAAGTTGTTTGCGATTCTGCCTCCAATGCCGCGGACTACCGTGAAATCGCGCAAATACCGACCGCCTCGGATCCGTGTCCCCCAGCAACAAAAAGCAATCTTTACGGTGGAAAACCAGAAATTTGTTGGCGTCGTTCAGCGTCTCTCGTCGACGGGGGGATCGGCTCTGCTTGTTAAGGGGCCTATTCCTCAGGGAACGCTGGGTGAAATCGCTTTCGGAACGGTTTTTGGAAAGGTAAATGGACACATCGAATTTCTGCACACTGGGGCGGACGGTGTACCACTTGCGCAGGCATTCGCCTTCATTACCATGGATGCCGTGAGCAGCAAGCGCTTCCAGACAGCCCTCGAAGAAATGCAAACTTCGGACTTCTCGGATGCCGTGAGAAAACAAACGCCTGTCGACACCACATTCGCGGCGCTGTGGCACAGCATCCGCCAGCTTTCAAGTCTGTTATCCTCGGGACGCCGAACCACGTCAAAAAGCTAAAGCTCCTCAGGAAGAACCTGCATAGGTCCCTCAACTCTGGGCAATGAATCCACCATTGCGACCTCTTTCGACCGTCTCATCTGCCGAGTGATGGAAGTGCGATCGAGCCCAAATCATAGCGGGTAGTGATTGTAGTCACAGACCGGCCGGTGATCGAACGGCAGAATCGCGGCAATGCCTTCGGCAAGACATGAGGAGAGAGTTATGGCGACTGCCAGCCTGATTGAGCCGGAAACTTTGCGGACGCTGCCTTCCGACGCGGCGCGCCAAATACAGTGGGGGTTCGCCGATCGTTACGAATTGCAGTTGCTGTCGCAGTCTGCCAGGTCCGTCGCACGGGGTCCGGTGGCAAGACTGGTTGCCGGCGGTGCGCGAAACTCGCACGAGTGGACGGAGGCAAAGGCGAAATTGCTGGAGGCATTTGACGGCTGCGGCATTACTGCAGTCTTTATGGACCCCGAGCAGGGTGGACTGTTCGCCGGTCCGAAGAATCTGGCACTCGCGCTGGTCGCGTTTGAGCTGGCATGGGTTGATGGCGGTGCAGCGACGGCGAGTCTGGCCGGTTGTCTGGCGCTCGCTCCTATTCATGAGCGTGGCACTGCAGACCAGCAGCGCCACTACATGGGCCTGGCGGCTCCGACGCAGCCGGGAGAAGACCGCAAGCCGTGGAGGGGTGCGTTTTGCTTGACCGAACCCATCCCTTACGTGGGCGTGGACACAGGCATGCTCAACGGCAAGGTCCGAATCGTCGAATGGAAGCCGGGAGAAGAACCTGTTCTGCAGGTGGAAAAGCGCGGGCGCTTTATCACTAATATCGGATTCGCCAATTTTGTGACGGCGGCAGTGGACTCCGACGACGAGCGCATCAAGGGCAGTTGCATCGTAATTCTAGAAGAGAGCGATCCGGGCATTTTTGACCGGGGGACATCGACTCGGAAAATGGTGCATCAGCTATCTTCGACAGGCGACCCAATATTTAACTTGCGTGTGCCGGGCAGCCGAATTGTGGGCGGGTATGAGATCAAAGACGGCGTTCTTGTTCCGCGTTACAACCACAGCGAGATTATTGAGGCTGTTTTCCGCCGGACGCGCGTGACCGTGGGCGCGATGACTGCCGCAAAATTATTGTCGGCAGTGGAACCGGTCATTCGCTATCAGCGTGGAAGATTCCGTGGAGCCGAAACTGCGACGCCGGGCTCGGTGCGTTACGAACTAGGACTGCAGGCCCGTCAGGATGCGTTGCATCGGCTGGTCGACGTATGGGCGACCGGTGAGGCGAGTGCTTCGCTGGCCTTCGCTGCGGCGCGGGCGTTTGATGAACTTGATCCGCTGGAAAAAGAGGTAGAACAACTTTATGCGGATCGTGGCGTCACGGGAGCCAAGGCCAAGTCGAAATTCCTGCGGCAGGCCGCGGATCAGGCAATTGAGTTGATTCAGTTGCGACGCGACGATTCGCGGAAGAAGGACTTGAACTCCGACTTGCTGCTGCGTTTCGTGACGTTAGATGCGGAGGCCGATGTTCTCTGTCCGGCGGCAAAACTCTGGAATACCGGATGGGGCGCGCAGATGATGCGCGAGGCCGTGAGCCTGATGGGCGGCTACGGCATCACGGAAGACTGCCCGGGATTCCTCGGCAACAAATGGATGGATGCGCAACTCGAAGCAACCTACGAAGGTCCGGAGGCGGTACAGCGCCGGCAACTCTCTGTGACCATGACCAATCCGGTCTTCGTCGCGCTCTTCCGCAGCTGGATTGCGGAGATGCGGAGAATTGCATCGGAACATCCCGGCACGGGTGCTTGCTCATTGGCCACGGCGATGTCGATGTGGCTATGGTCGTTGGATCATTTGCAACACAGCAAGGATGCGGATGGGAACAAGCTGTATCAGAGCGCGCGCCAGGGTGTGACTTTTCCTCTCGCCGATGCATTGTGCTGGCTGATGGCCGTTCGTTGTCAGATTCTCGACGTGCTGCGGTTGCGGAAGCATGGGGCGGAAGATGCCTCGCTGGGCGAGGAGCTGGCGGGTCTTGTCAATTTTCTGACCGACCTTTGTCTCGTGCAGGCGGCTCGCGCCAGCGGAGAAGTATCGCGCATTTGTGCGGAACTCGTATTTGGCTACAACCGGCATCCGGCATGGGACGAAGCCGGAACTCGCGGTTGCTGGCGCGAGGATGAGTTGGAGACCCTCGAATCTGTCATTCCCGGCATCAGCAGCTACGGAGGCGACGTGGTGAAGATCGATGGGTCGCATCCGGAGAAAGCGGGGCCCTGCGCGAAGTGCGATGCAGCCCAGCCGTTTCTCTTGCTGCATACCAGGCTCGATGCGTGTCTGACTGGATCGCGGCTGGCTAAAGATCGCGCCGCGGACGCGATTTCAAAAATCATGATTCCGGAAGCTCTGGACTATCCGGCATGACCGCGTCGACTCAAACGTCCTCGACGCCAGTCGAGTGGCAGCAGATATCCGTCGACATTGCTGGAGTGGGTTTCGGACCGGCGATGGGCGGATTCCTGAGCACACTCTCACGCCAACTTCTGAATGAAGACGGAACTCCGCGTTTTGAAAGTTCTGTATCGCCGGGCTTGCCACTGCAGGTGATCTGCTACGAACGGGCGGACGGCTTGGGTTTCGGCGTGTCAGGAGCGGTTACGCGAGCGCGCGGAATCCGCGGCAGCTTCCCGGGCGTTGATCTCGCACAGATCCCGATGGCTACTCAGGTTGCGAGCGAAAAGCTTGTCTACTTGCTCGATCCCACCGAAGCGAGCCGGCGTTCGCTGGCGATCCGTATTGCAGACCGATTGATCCATGCGCTGGGCCCCGTCGTGCGGCTGCGAGACCATGCGGTCGAGGCCCCGTTCACTCCTAAGTTCATGCATAAGAGCGATGGAATGATCCTTTCTCTTGGCCAATTTAATCAGTGGGTGAGCGAGCAGGTCACGAGCTCCGGAATCATTCAGGTATGGCCGGGGATGCCGGTGAGTGAGCCGATTATTGAAGGAGATGCAATCACGGGCATTCGCCTCGCGGATCAGGGCGTGAGTCTGGATGGCACACCTGGTGAAGGATTTATGCCCGGTATGGATGTGCACGCCGGTCTTACCGTGATCGCGGACGGTCCGGTTGGCGCCGTGAGACGTCAGATTGATTCGCATTTTGGGTGGCCAGAGGGGCACCACCAACGAGAGTGGGCGCTCGGCATGAAGATGGTTGTTGAACTGCGGGAAGATTCAGGACTAGAACCTGGAACGGTCCTGCACACCATCGGTTTTCCTGAGCCCGAGCTTTTTGGCTTTCTCTACGTACACCCCGAACGACTGGCGTCGGTCGGCATCTTCGTTCCTTCCTGGTTTCGCAGCCCGGTTCGCACGGCATATCGATACTTGCAGCATTTCATGCTGCATCCGTATTTGTGGCGACATCTGCAGGGAGGAAG